>CAZSQF010000139.1:0-7869 GCA_964608935.1 uncultured Actinomycetota bacterium
TCCTCGAAGGTGACGCCACCGAGCTTGGAGACGGTCCCCGCGAAGCAGGTGTCGACCACCTCCGGCCCGAGGCCCAGCGCCTCGAAGATCTGGGCGCTGCGGTAGCTGTCGAGCACCGAGATGCCCATCTTGGACATGATCTTGAGGACGCCGTCCTCGACCGCGTTGCGGTAGCGCTCCTGCGCCTCCGAGGCGGCCGGGTTGTCCCCGCCGATGCGTCCCTCGTCGGCGAGGTCGGCGATGGTCTGGAGCACCAGTCGGGGCACGATCGCGTCGGCGCCGTATCCGAGCAGGGTCGCCATGTCGTGCGTCTCGCGGGCCTCGTCGGTCTCGGCGACCAGCGAGGTCCGGGTCCGCAACCCCTCGCGCAGCAGCCGCTGATGGACCGCACCGACCGCGAGCAGGCCCGGGACGCGGCAGCGGTCCTCGTCCACGCCGACGTCGGAGACCACCACGATGCCCGCCCCTGCGTGCACGTGTGCGACCGCCTCGTCGCCGAGGCGCTCGAGTGCCCGAGCGAGTCCCGGCGACCCGTCGGCCACCGGGAAGGTGGCGTCGACCGCCTGCACCCCGAACGGCAGGTCGAGGTCGAGCACGATCCGCTGCAGGCCGTCGGGGTAGAGGAAGAACGACCCGAGTTCGACGACGCGTGCGGCCTCGGGCCGCTCGGTGAGGATCGGCTCCCGCGGGCCCAACAGGGTCCGCAGGCTCATGACCTCGTGCTCACGGTAGTGGTCGATCGGCGGGTTGGTGACCTGGGCGAAGCGCTGCTTCAGGTGGTGCGCCACGGGTCGCACCACCTGGGACAGGGCCTCGATCGGCGTGTCGTCGCCCATCGACGAGGTCGTCTCCTTGCCCTGCGTCGCCATCGGCCGAAGGATCGAGATGACCTCCTCCTTCGTGAAGCCGTAGGCGATCTGGCGCTGCTGGAGGTCGGCCGGGGCGCCCTCGACCGGCTGCCCGGACTTGACCGGCCGCAGATTCTCCTTCAGCCATGCGCCGTAGGGGGCGCGCTTGGCCAGTTGGAGCTTGATCTCGCGATCCTCCTGGAGCCCGCCCTCGTCCGGGTCCACACACAGCATCTGCCCCGGCCCCAGCCGCTCGCGCCGCACCTGCCCGTGATGGTCGGGGTGGTCGGTCGGCAGCGAGGTGTGGACCGCCCCGACCTCGGATGCCGCCACGACGGTCCCGTCCTCGCACACGTGGTAGCGCAACGGGCGCAGCCCGTTGCGGTCGAGAGCGGCCCCGACGCGGCGGCCGTCGGTGAAGATGAGCCCCGCCGGACCGTCCCACGGTTCGAGCAGGGCCGCGTGGTAGCGGTAGAAGTCACGGATCTCGGCGTCGACGTCGCGCTGCCCCTCCCACACCTGCGGGACCAGCATCGCCAGTCCGTGCCGGAGGTCCCGACCGCCGCGCACGAGGACCTCGAGGGCGCTGTCGAGCTTGGCCGAGTCGGACTGTTCGCTGTCGATGATGGGCGTCAGCAGATCGGAGGTGACCCAGTCGACCCCGTCGAGCGACAGCGAACCCGCCGTGAGCTGTCCCTCCCGGGCCCGCATGAGGTTCTGGTTGCCGTCGATGGTGTTGATCTCGCCGTTGTGGCACAGCATCCGGAACGGCTGGGCACGCTCCCAGCTCGGCATGGTGTTGGTCGAGAAGCGGGAGTGGAAGATCGCCAGCGCGGCGGTGAACCGCTCGTCGCGCAGGTCGGGATAGAAGGCGTCGAGCTGGCTCGCGTTCGCCATCGCCTTGTAGGTCACGGTCAGGAAGGAGCACGACGCCGCGTAGAAGCGGACACCGGCGTCCTCGCACGCCCGTCGCGCGCGACGGCGCACGCGGTACGCCGCCCGTTCCGCCTCCCGGTCGTCGACGAAGCCGCCGTCACCGTCCTCGGGCCGCACCATGAGCGCCTGGAGCAGCGCCGGCTGTGCGGCCTGGGCGATCTCACCGATGGCATCGGGCTCGGTCGGCACCTCGCGCCATCCGGCGAAGGTCACCCCCTCGACACGACAGGCGTCCTCGAACCCCTCGCGCGCGGTCCGCCGCGCGCCCTCGGCAGCCCCGTCATCCCCCGGCTCGAGGAACAGGAACGCGATCCCGACCGCCGCCGGATCGAGCCCGTCGCTGCCGATCTCGTCCGCCCAGTCGGTCACGAGCTGCCGCGGGACCTGGGTCAGCAGGCCGGCACCGTCGCCACTCTTCGCATCCGCTGCGAGCGCTCCCCTGTGCTCCACGCCCCGCAGCCCGTCCAGTGCCATGGCCACGATGGACCGCCGCGGCGCCCCGTCGGCCTGGGCCACGAAGCCGATGCCACAGGCATCACGTTCACCGAGGACGGGGTGGGTGAGGGCCATCCATGCGTCGGTCACCGGTCCAGCGCTCCTGTTCGTCGTGGCAGCAGGACGACTCCCGGTAGCGGCCATCGGGCCGGCCCTGGAACGACGAAAAACGGCGCCCCAGGCTTCGGGAGCGCCGTTGCTCGCCCGCGACGGTACCGAGCCCGTGCCGGGGGTGTCCAGCCCACGGGCACCCGCAGCCAGGTTGTCGATCCCGACCGGACCCGACCGGTACAGTCCTCGCGACGTTGCCGTCACACCCGCTTCACGCGGCTCCCAGAGGTTCCAGCGATGCCGATCCGTACACGCTCCCGCCTGCGCCTGCTCGTCGTCGTCCTCGTGCTCGCACTCGTGGCCGCCGCCTGCGGCAACGGCGACGACCAGGTCGAACAGGACCCCGCCGACGCGCTCCGCGAGGCCTTGACCGCGCTGGCCGACTACGAGGGCTTCGAGCTCGTGCTCCACCTCGAGGCCGACGACGGCGTCATCGCGCGTGCCATGGAGGAGGGCGAGCTCGACGACGACGAGGTGGCGCTGTTCCTCGGCTCCTCGCTCGTCGTCCGCACCAGCGGCGAGGGCGACGATGCCGCGGTCGAGTTCGTGGTCAACGTCGACGGCGACGACCTCGCGGAGCTGCGGGTGCTGCCCGACCTGGACATCTACGCTCGCGTCGACCTCGAGGCGATGCTCGCCCTCTCCGACGATCCCGACATGACCGGGACCCTCGATTCGTTCGTGGCCGATGCGGAGGCGTTCGGCTTCGGCGACGTCGCCCAGGCCGTGCAGGCCGGCGAGTGGATCCACCTCACCGGGCTCGAACAGATGATGCAGATGTTCGAGGGCATGGCCGGCCAGGAGGAGGAGCCCGAGCTCGACAGCGAGGAGGCCGCGCGCCTCGCCGAGGACATCGCCGCAGCCGCCGAGCAGTTCCTGGACCAGGACGTCGAGGTCGAGTACATCGGGAGCGAGGACGCCGGCGAGCGCGTGCGGGCGACCGCCGAGGGGCCGGCGATCCGCGAGTTGTTCGCCGACATCGCCGCCATCGTCGGCGATGCCGACGCCCTCGGCGGCATGGGGGGTGGCGACTTCGCGCGGGAGCTCGAGCAGGACATCCCCGACGACCTCACGGTGTCGTTCGACGCCTGGATCTCGGACGGCCACCTCACGCAGGTGGCGATCGACGTGGCCGCGTTCGCCGAGGAGGACCTCGGGGGCGAGCTGCTGGTCGTGCTCGAGATCCGCGAGTTCGCCGGCTCGATCGAGGCGCCGGCCGACGCCACCAACATCGACCTGTTCGGCCTGCTCGGCGGCTTCCTCGGCGGCGGCATGGGGATGCCGGACGGGGACCCCTTCGGCGACGACGACCCGTTGGGTGACGAGGACCCGTTGGGTGACGAGGACCCGTTGGGCGACGAGGGGATCGGCGAGGACGACCTCCCCGGCGGCATGGACCCCGGTGACGTCGAGTGCATCACGCAGGAAGAGCTCGACGAGATGGAGGAGTTCCTCGGCGACGAGATGGTCGAGGAGATCCAGGACCTCATCGACTCCGGCTTCATCGAGATGTGCTGACGACCGTGACCGTTCGCCTCGATCGCCGCGACGGCGGGATCGTCGTCCTCACGCTCGACGACCCCGACCGTCGCAACGCGATGACCGAGTCGATGGGCGACGCGCTCGCGGACGCCGCCGCCGACCTCGGTGCCGATCCGGACGTCCGTGTCGTCGTGGTCACGGGCGCCCCGCCGGCCTTCTCCGCCGGCGGCGACCTGGACATGCTCGACGACCTGGCCCGGCGCACCCGCGACGAGCGCTTCGACGCCGCAGACACGATGCGCGGCTTCTACCGCCGCTTCCTCGCCATCCGCGACGTGCCGGTGCCGATCGTGGCGGCCGTGAACGGGCACGCGATCGGCGCGGGCCTGTGCGTGGCCCTGGCGTGTGACCTGCGCATCGTGGCCGAGGACGCCAAGGTGGGCCTCAACTTCGCACGGCTCGGGCTCCACCCCGGCATGGCGGGATCATGGCTGCTGCCCCGTGCCCTCGGGCCACAGCGAGCAGCCGAATGGCTCTACACGGGACGCCTGGTCACCGGCCGCGTCGCGGCCGAGCAGGGCCTGGCCCTCGAGGCCGTCCCGGCCGACCGCGTCACCGATCGCGCACTCGAGCTCGCCGCCGAGATCGCCGCGTCGTCCCCGGTCGTCGTGCGCCAGCTCAAGGCGACGCTGGCGGACGTGGAGCGCCGCAGCCTCGACGAGGCGCTCGAGCACGAAGCCGACTGTCAGGCGATCTCGTACGGGACCGAGGACCTCGCCGAGGGATTGCGCGCGGCCCGCGAACGGCGCGCTCCGAGATTCCCGGGGCGATAGCGGGCCGCGGGGCTATGCCTGGGCGTCCGCGAGCGCGTCGGCGAACAGTGCCCGACCGATCACGCGCAGGGCCAGGACCTCGTCGGCGCCCTCGAAGATCGACAGCACGCGTGCGTCGACGAACAGGCGCGACACCGTGTACTCCTCGGCATAGCCGTACCCGCCGTGGATCTGCTGGGCCTCCCGGGTGACCCACTCGCTGACGCGGCACGCGAGCTGCTTGACCTGGCTCGCCGCGAGCTGTCCGGCCGGGTCGTCGCGGGCGAGCATGCGCGCGACCTCGAACGAGAACACACGGCAGGCCGCGAGCAGCGCCGCCATCCTGGCCAGCTTGGTCCGGCTGAGCTGGTAGTCGGCCAACGGCCGGTCGAACACCTGCCGCTGCTGCGCGTACGCCACGGCGTGGTCGAGGGCCGCCTGCATCACCCCCTGGGCCCGGGCGGCGGTCTGGAGCCGCGCGTTGGCGAACGCCTGCATCTGGAGGTAGAAGCCGCGCCCGAGCCCGTCGTCCTCGCCGATCAGGTCGTGGTGGGGGACCCGCCAGGCATCGAACGAGATCTCGAACGAATGCATGCCGCGATAGCCGAGCGTCGGGATCGCACGGGCCTGCATGCTCCCGCCGCCGTCCTGGGCGGCCTGCCACGTGTGGCCGGTAGTCGGCGCGACCACCGAACGTGCACCAGGTCTTGACGCCGCGCAGGATCCAGTCGTCGCCGTCCCGGGTCGCGGTGAGATCGACCCCGGCGACGTCCGACCCGACGTCGGGCTCGGTGACCGCGACGCCGCACATCTTCTCGCCGGCGGCGATCGCCGGCAGCCAGCGCTGCTTCTGCGGTTCGGTCCCGCCCTTGAGGATCGCCGTCCCGATGATCTCGGGGCGGGTGATGAGCGAGCCGGCGGCCCCGAGCGACCCGCGCGCCAGCTCCTCGGTGACGAGCACCATGTTGAGCAGCTCGTCCTCGCCACCGGTGGCGAACCCGCCGTAGGCCTCGGGGATCGACAGGGCGAAGCAGCCCAGCTCGGCCAGGCCCGCGATGATGTCCTCCGGGACGTCCTCGTCGTGGCGATGGATCCGTTCGGCGACCGGCATGACCCGCTCCTCCGCGAAGCGCCGGAAGGTGTGCCGCACCATCTCGAGGTCCTCCGGCAGGTGTCGCGGCCCCGCCTCCCCGGTCGCGAGGACCCGCTGCGCGACGTCGGCCAGGAACGCGGGGTCCCGACCCGTGGCGATCGCGTCGTCGTGGCCCGCGAGGGCGTCGTCGAGCCCCCAGGCGGCCTCACGGCCGCTCAGGCGCGCCCGCAGGTCGCTGGCCACGTCGGCCGCGAAGACGAGCGCGATCGCCGCCTCCGTGTCGCCGTGCGTGCCCCATTCGGCGAGATGGCCGGCAGCCGCGACCGCCGACGCGATCGAGGCGAGGTCGTAGGCGACCGCGCCGTGGTCGTCGACGAGTGCCGGGTCGACCCGGCCGTCGCGGAGGCACCTGGTGCCGACGTGCGTAGCGGCCCGGTCGACGGCCGACTGGAGGGCCGCCGCGAGGGTGCGGGCACGCTCGAGGTCGGACATCAGCCGATCTCGCGACCGAGCAGTGCGGCGCCGACGGCACCGCCCTCGTCCCCGAGCTCCGCGGCGACCATCCGCACGCGTGGCGGCTGGAGGAACAGGTGGGGCCGCATCGCCGCGTCCACCCGCATGCGGAAGCGCTCCCCGAGCTTGTCGGCGAGCCCGCCGCCGAGCACGACCATGTCCACGTCGAGGAGGTTCACCGCACTGGCGATCCCCGCGCCGAGCACCGCCACCGCGTCGTCGATCAGGTCGGCGACGAGCAGGTCGCCGCGGTCCAGGGCAGACTTGAACACGCCCGAGGTGGCACGAGCCTTGTCCTTCTCGTCCTTGACCTCGAACAGGACCGTCGAGGCGCCTTCGGCCACCGCCCGCTCGGCCGCGAGCGTCATCGCGCGGCGGCCGGCGTAGGCCTCGATGCAGCCCCGCCGGCCGCACGGGCACACGGCGCCACCCTGCCGGACCACCATGTGGCCGAATTCGCCGGCTCCGCCGGCACCACCCTCGAACGGCTCGCCGTCGAGCACGATGCCGCCGCCGACGCCGGTCCCGACGAACACGGCGAGCACGTCGGCGGTGCCGCGCGCCGCACCGAGGCGCTGCTCGGCGAGGGCGGCGGCGGTGACGTCGTTGGCGACCCGGATGGGCCGCGACACCTTCTGTTCGAGCAGATCCGCCAGTGAGAAGCGCTCGTAGAACCCGGGCACGTTGGCGGCGCCGCCGACGGTGCCGTCGATCACGATGCCCGGGGAGCCGACGCCGACACCGGTCACGTCGTCGAGGCTCCGATCCGCATCGTCGAGGGCGGCATGGATGGCAGCGTCGAGCACGTCGAGGACGCTGCCCCGGTCGCCCGTCCGGGGCGTCTTGAGCTTGCTGTGCCCCAGGACCTCGTCACCCGGGTCGAGAACCACCGTGTAGACGTTGGTGCCTCCGAGATCGACCCCGACGCTGACCACGGGCTCACCCCTTCGACGACGCTCGACGCACGATCGGCGAGCCTAGCGACAACCCGCCCACGGGCCGCGTCGGGGCTAGCGCTCGTGAGGTGGTGACTCCCGGCTCGACGAGGGCGCCGGGATCCGGCTCGGCGGCCCGCCGGTCAGCGTGAGGCCGAGCGCGAGGACGCCGGCTCCCACAAGCGCCGGCGCGGTGAACCGCTCCCCGACGAGCGCCACGCCGAGGAACGCCGCCATCAGCGGCTCGGCGAGCGTGAGCGTGGTGGCGGTCGGCGGGTCGACACCGCGCAGGCCGCGCAGGAACAGGGCGTAGGCCACGGCCGTGGCGACCACGGTGAGCCAGGCCATCCCGACCAGCCCCGACCGGGTCGTCATGAACGAGGTGTCCGCGATCAGGAGCAGGGGGCTGAGCAGGAGGCCGACCCCGGTGAACACCACCGTGATGGTGGCGAATCCCGGCAGGCCCTGGTCGAGCAGGCGCTTCGAGGCGATGGCGTAGGTCGCATAGCCGGCGCCCGCCGACAGTGCGAGCAGGACGCCGCCGAGCGGCACGCGGCCGCCCTCTCCCCCGGGCAGCACCAGCAGCCCCGTGCCGCCGAGGGTGAGCGCGGTCGCGACGAACCACCGCGGACCGGGGCGCCGGC
>CAZSQF010000140.1:0-7724 GCA_964608935.1 uncultured Actinomycetota bacterium
GATCGCCGCCTTCAACACATTCCGTGGCGTCGAGCTCGGCGAGATGTCGGTCGCGATCCTGCTGTCCGCGATTCCCGTGCTGATCGCCAGCTTCTTCGTGCAACGTCGCCTGATCCAGGGGCTGGCAGCCGGAGGTATCAAGGGCTAATGGCGACCATCACACTCGACCAGGTGAGCAAGCGGTTCGATGACGACGTCGCCGTCCACCCGCTGGACCTCACCCTCGACGATGGCAGCTTCACGGTACTCGTGGGGCCATCCGGATGCGGCAAGACCACCACACTGCGCATGATCGCCGGCCTGGAGTCCTCTAACAGCGGCGCCATCCACATCGACGGACGTGACGTGACCGGGCTCGAGCCAAAGGACCGAAACGTCGCGATGGTGTTCCAGAACTTCGCGCTCTACCCGCATCTCGACGTGGCACGCAACATCGCCTTCGGACTCGAAGCGCGGCGCCTCCCACGCGACCAGATCAGGAAGAAGGTCGCCGAGGCCGCCGAAATGCTCGGGATCGAACACCTGCTGCGACGACGCCCCGGCGCACTCTCGGGGGGACAGCAGCAGCGTGTCGCCATCGCACGCGCCATTGTGCGCGAGCCGTCGGTGTTCCTGTTCGACGAACCCCTCTCCAACCTCGATGCCAAACTTCGGGTCGAAACCCGCACTGAGCTCCTACGCCTCCAACGCCAGCTCGGCGCGACCATGGTGTACGTGACCCACGATCAAGAGGAGGCGATGATCCTGGCCGATGACCTGATTGTGATGGATGACGGGCGCGTACAGCAGAGCGGCCGCCCGACCGAGATCTACCGCCGACCCGCCAACGAGTTCGTGTCTCGCTTCATCGGGTCGCCCGAGATCAACCTTATCGACGGCGAGGTGTGCGACGGAACGTTCAACTCGTCGTTGACGACGCTGCCGCTCTTCGACATCCCCGATGGTCCCGTACGACTGGGGATCCGGCCTGACGACCTTCGTCGTGCAGGCGAGCTGCCCGACGAGCACGCGGTCGGCCATCTGCGCGCCACGATCGAGGTCTTTGAGATGATGGGAGCCTCCGCCGTCCTGTATCTCGCAGTGCAGGGCCGAGAGCTCCGTGCTGTCGTCAGTGAGGGGCAGATGGATGATCTCGAGGAAGGCGAGGACGTCGAGGTGGTCCTGGACCGTCGGCGTCTGCACGCCTTCGATCCCGAGACTGGCGAACGGCTGACGCATTGAGCGGCCCCGCCGGCGAGCGCCTGAAGGTCGCCGTCGGCGCCGCCCGTGAGGCCGGCGATCTCCTACTCGACTACCGGAAACGCGGAGTGGAGATCGAACGCAAAGGTCGGATCGACCTCGTCTCCGACGCCGACCGGGCCGCGGAGAAACTCATCCGGCAGCGGCTACGAGCCGCCTTCCCCGATGATCTGATCGTCGGCGAAGAAGGTGAGCAGCTGACCGAGGATGCCGTAGCCGCTCGACCGCGCTGGTATGTCGACCCCCTGGATGGTACGACCAACTACCTGCACGGCAGCACGCACTGGGCAGTCTCGCTGGGATGGTGCGCGCCGTCCGGCAAGCTGGAACTCGGCCTGGTCCATGCGCCCGCCCACAACGAGCTCTTCTGGGCGACCGCCGGACGCGGCGCGTGGCTGGTGACCCCGGACGAGGATGGCGAACCGGTACGGCTCCAGGTAACCGACGTCGCAGCCCTCGACGAGGCACTGGTCGCCTCGGGCTTCCCATACGACTTCGACCAAGGCCGCACGAACCTGCCGGAATGGGCCGCCGTCACACCCCACGCCCGCAGCGTTCGCTGCCTCGGAGCGGCCGCACTGGAGCTGTGTGAAGTTGCCCGCGGACACCTCGACGCCTTCTGGGAACAGCGTCTTGAGCGCTGGGATACCGCAGCCGGACTCGTCATCGCCGGCGAGGCCGGCGCACGAATCACCGACCTTGAGGGTACGCCCACATCGGGACCCGCAGTGGACATAGTGGTTGGCGGCGAGCGTCTGCAGCCAAGACTGCTCGAGGTGCTGCAGTCGGTCGAGTAGGACGAACGAGCGCCGTGAGGCACCTAGGAGCGGGCACGGCTACCCGTCACTCGACATCGGCCCCAAGCTCGTCGCCGGGCTCCGCGCCCGCCAAGCGGACCAGCGCCGAGAGCGGCAAGCCGCCGAGTGGGAGGACAACGACCTGGTGTTCTGCCACCCGACCCCCGGGCCACGCCGCGCCCCGGCCGGCCGCTGGTGGTACCCGGACCACGTGACACACGCGATCGCGGAGCTGATCGCCGCCTCCGGGTTGCCCCGGATCCGACCGTTGCAGGATCTGCACCACACGCACGCCAGCATCCTGCTCGCCTCCGGACAGCCGCCCAAGGTCGTCCAGGAACGACTCGGGCACCACTCGACGGCCTTCACCCAGGACACCTACCAGCATCTGCTCCCGGGCATGGGCGCGGCCGCGGCCCGCCAGTTCGAGGACCTCGTGCTGCGCGACGACCGGCCGGATGCCGAACACGACAGCGAACAGTCGTGACTCAACTGTGACTCAACAGAACGAGAACCCCGCGGAAACGGGGTTCTCGGGAGCGGATGACGGGATTCGAACCCGCGACCTCCACCTTGGCAAGGTGGCGCTCTAGCCAACTGAGCTACATCCGCGCGTAGCGGGGGGAAAGTAACCGGTCGACTGCGCACCGGCAAACGTGTCGGGGCGAGCGTGCACTGCGGGGCCGCGGCGCGCTGCCGGTCCGTTCACCGGGGTCAGCGGGCGCCGGTCCCGGTCGACCCGAAGCCGCCGTGGCCGCGCGGCGTGGCGTCGAGCTCGGCGACCTCCACGACGTGCACGTCGGCCACCTGCTGGAGCAGCAGCTGGGCGATCCGGTCGCCGCGCCGGAGCTGGACGGCCTCGTCACCGAGGTTGACGAGCAGCACCTGGATCTCCCCGCGGTAGCCGGCGTCGATGGTGCCCGGTGCGTTGGTGACCGTCACCCCGTGGCGTCGGGCCAGGCCGGAGCGCGGGTGGACGAGCCCGACCCACCCTTCGGGCACCGCGATCGCGAGCCCGGTCGGCACGGCCGCGCGCTGGCCGGGGTCGAGCCGGACGTCGGCCGCCGCGGCCAGGTCGAGACCGGCGTCGCCCGGGTGCGCGTACGACGGCAGCGGCACGTCCGGCGTGAGCCGCACCACCGGCAGTGGGAGCCCTCGCGCGCTTCCGGGCGACGCGCCGCTCCGCTGCTCAGCCATCGGTGACCTGCGGGTCGCTCGCCTCCGACGTAGGCGCCCCACGCCGGGCCCGGGCCGTCCGCGACATCTCGGCGTCGGCGCACTGCAACAGCTCGTCGAGGGCATCGACGAGGAAGCCGGTGACCTGGTCGACGTCCGGGAGCGCGTCGTAGTCCGCCGTGAGACCGAAGTTCATCCAGCCGTCGATGGAGGTCACCCCGACCGCATAGGACTGGGTGGCCGCGAGCGGCGTGAAGGGGAAGGCGCCGAGAAGCCGCGCTCCCAGGCAGTAGATCGGCAGCTGCGGCCCCGGCACGTTGGTGACGAGGAAGTTGAACAGCCGGCTGTGAGCCGCCAGCCGGGACGCCATCGCGTGGATCGTCGGCGGTGCAAAGTCGCCGAGGCCGATCAGGAAGCCGGCACCGACGGCGTGATGGCTCGACCGCACCTCGCTCATGCCGTCGTGGCAGATGCGCAGGCGTTCGACCGGGTCCATCTCGAACATCGGCAGGTCGACGAACACGGACACGACCCGGTTGCCGAGCGCGTGCCCGTCGGATTCAGACCGGGTGCTGACCGGCACCATCGCGCGCAGCCACAGCCCATCGGTCCGCGCGTCCCGGAGTCGCAGGTAGCGGCCCGTGGCGTCGGCGACCAGCGCCAGCACGACATCGTTGACGGTCGTGCCGAACGTGTTCTTGACCGTCTTGACGTCCTCGAGCGGGATCCGCTGGATCGCCATCCGGCGCGCGACCCCCGGCGGCTGGTTGAGCAACGAGCGGGGCGCGGGATGTATCAGGTTGGCACGCACCATCGAGACCGCGCCGCGGCCGACCTCGACGGCTCGCTTCGCGGTCTTGGCCGGCGCTGCGGCGATGCGGCGACCCGAATCCAGCAGGGACGCCGGGCTCGTGGCGAGGTCGCGCAGCGCCTCGGCGGTCAGCTCCGCCCGCGACGGCGTCTTGTGGGGCTCCCACGGTTCGGGAGGGGGGAGGTCGACGCTCTGATCGGGCGTCAGGTCGAGCATCACTGTGGCGATGTCGATCGCCGCCAGCCCGTCGATCATCGCGTGGTGGCTCTTGCCGAGGATCGCGACCCGGCCGTCCTCGAGGCCCTCGATGACGTACAGCTCCCACAACGGACGGCTGCGGTCGAGCTGCCGGGACAGGATCCTCGCCGTGTACTCGGTCAGCTGGGTCGTCGTGCCGGGTCGGGGCAGCGCGGCATGGCGCACGTGGTAGGAGAGGTCGAACTCGGGATCGTCGACCCAGACCGGGTTGGCGAGCTGCATCGGCGGCGGGACCAGCTTCTGGCGGTACCGCGGGACGAGGTGCAGGCGCGACCGGACGAGCCGGATGAAGCGCGAGAACTCGAACTCGCCCGACGGCGGGGCATCGAAGACGAACAGACCACCGACGTGCATGTGGAGGTTGGGCCGCTCCATCTCGAGGAAGGCGGCGTCGACCGACGACAGCCGGTCGCCGTGCGCCTGCTCGCGGCTGTCGGTCACGCCCGGTTCCTCCCTCCGACACGAGCCTACCCGCCCCCCTGCCCGCTCCCGATGGGCGCGGTGGGCGAGCTCACCGCGACCGCATGCGCAGCGATCCGTCGAGCCGGATCACCTCGCCGTTGAGATAGGGATGCTCGACGATCTGGCGGACGAGCAGCGCATACTCGTCAGGCTGCCCGAGCCGGTGCGGGTGGGGGATGTCCTCGGCGAGCGCCTCGCGGGCCTCGGCCGGGAGACCGGCCAGCATCGGCGTGTCGAACGTTCCCGGCGCGATCGTGACCACGCGGATGTGGTGGCGAGCGAGGTCGCGGGCCGCGGGCAGCGTGAGGCTGGTGACGCCGCCCTTGGAGGCGCTGTAGGCGGCCTGGCCGATCTGGCCGTCGAACGCGGCGATCGAGGCGGTGTTGACGATGACCCCGCGATCCCCGTCGACGGGGTCGTTGTCGGCCATGGCGGCCGCGGCGACCCGCATCACGTTGAAGGTGCCGACGAGGTTGACCTCGACCACCCTGCGGAAGGCGTCGAGGTCGTGCGGTCCGTCCTTGCCGAGCACGCGGGCCGCTCCGGCCACGCCGGCGCAGCTGACCGCCACGCGCAGCGTGCCGATCTCGCCCGCCTGGGCCACCGCCGCGGCGACCGCGTCGGGGTCGGTCACGTCCGCCGGGACGAAGCGGGCCCGGTCGGGACCGAGCTCGGCCACCAGCGCCTCGCCGTCGGCGTCGGGCAGGTCGACGGCGACGACGGCCGCGCCGGCAGCGTGCAGGCCCCGGACCGTCGCGGCCCCGAGGCCCGACGCACCCCCAGTGACGAGCGCGACGTGCTCCTCGGTCAGCTGCACGGCATCCTCCCGGACGTGGTGATGGCCTCCGCACGCAGGAGGCTAGTGACGCGACGGGTAGGTTCGGCACGATGAGCGAGACCGGGACCGACGTGCGGACGGCCAGCGCCGCGCTGGACCGCTTCAGCGCGCCGGTCCGGGCCTGGTTCGGCACGACCTTCGCCGCGCCGACGCCGGCCCAGGTGCAGGGGTGGCCCGCGATCGCCGACGGTGACCACACCCTGATCCTCGCGCCGACCGGGTCGGGCAAGACGCTCACGGCGTTCCTGTGGGCCCTCGACCGGCTCATGACCTCGCCCGCGGCGTCTGGGGAGGACGGACGCGCCGCGCTGGCCGACGACCAGCGCTGCCGCGTCGTGTACGTCTCACCGCTACGGGCACTCGCGGTGGACGTCGACAAGAACCTGCGTGCCCCGCTCGAGGGGATCCGACTCGCCGCCGAGCGGCTCGGCGTCGAGGTGCACCGCCCCAGCGTCGGCGTCCGGACCGGGGACACGCCGGCGGCCGAGCGCCAGCGCATGCAGCGACGTCCGCCCGACATCCTCATCACCACCCCCGAATCTCTCTACCTGCTGCTGACGTCGAAGGCACGCGAGACGCTCCGGGGCGTCGAGGCGGTGATCATCGACGAGATCCACGCCCTCGCGCCCACCAAGCGCGGCAGCCATCTCGCGCTCACGCTGGAACGCCTCGAGCAGGAGGTCACGCGCGGCGGGCTCGCTCCGAGCGAGCCCGACCGGCACCCGCCCCAGCGCATCGCGCTGTCGGCGACGCAGCGCCCGCTCGACGAGGTCGCGCGCTTCCTCGGCGGCGCCCGCGAGGACGCGGCAACCGGCCGCATCGAGCCCCGCCCCGTGACGATCGTGGACGCGGGGACGTCCAAGCCGCTCGAGCTCGAGGTCGTCGTGCCGGTGCCCGACATGAGCGACCTCGGCGGGGAGGTCGAGGCCGGCCGCGACCTCGAGCTGCTGTCCGGCGCCGCCGCGGCCGGGCCGTCGCGACGATCGATCTGGCCGGCCGTCCACCCACGTCTGCTCGACCTCGTCCTCGACCACCGCTCGACGCTCGTGTTCGTCAACGCCCGCCGGCTGGCCGAACGCCTGGCCGCCAAGCTCAACGAGCTGCACGCCCGGCGGCTCCGCGAGGCGGAGTTGCGCGACGCCGGCCTGACCGGCGACGACCTCGAGGCGGCGATGGCCGAACCGCTGACGAACCCGCCCGAGCTCGTCAAGGCCCACCACGGGTCGCTGTCACGCGAACGACGGCTGCACATCGAGGACGAGCTCAAGTCCGGCAGGTTGCGCGGCCTGGTCGCGACCTCGAGCCTCGAGCTCGGCATCGACATGGGCGCGGTGGACCTCGTGGTCCAGGTCTCCTCCCCGGGTGCGGTCAGCCGCGGGCTGCAACGCATCGGCCGCGCCGGCCACCAGGTCGGCGAGCCGTCGCGTGGAACGCTGTTCCCGAAGTTCCGCGGCGACCTGGTCGAGACCGCCGTCGTGGTCCAGCGGATGCACGCCGGCGCGATCGAGGCGACCCGCTATCCGCGCAACCCGCTCGACGTGCTCGCCCAGCAGATCGTGGCGATGGCCGCGCTCGACGACTGGGCGGTCGACGACCTCGCCGCCGTGGTGCGACGGGCGGCACCGTTCGCCGACCTGTCCGACGAGGTGCTGCACGCCGTGCTGGACCTGCTCGCCGGCCGCTACCCGTCGGAGGAGTTCAGCGAGCTGCGCCCCCGCATCGTGTGGGACCGCGTCGGCGGGACCCTGCGAGCCCGGGCCGGGGCCCACCGGCTCGCGGTCACCAACCCCGGCACGATCCCCGACCGCGGCCTGTTCGGGGTGTTCCTGCCCGACGGCAGCCGGGTCGGCGAGCTCGACGAGGAGATGGTCCACGAATCGCGGCCGGGCGAGACGTTCGTGCTCGGCGCCTCGACCTGGCGCATCGAGGACATCACCTACGACCGGGTGGTGGTGACCCCCGCGCCGGGCGAGCCCGGCAAGCTGCCGTTCTGGCACGGCGACGGGCCCGGCCGACCCGTCGAGCTCGGCCGTGCGGTCGGCGCGTTCCAGCGCGAGGTGCGTGAGCGGGCCCGCGACGACCGGGACGCCGAGGTGGCGCGCCTGGTGGCCGACCACGACCTCGACGCGTGGGCGGCCGACAA
>CAZSQF010000141.1:0-7712 GCA_964608935.1 uncultured Actinomycetota bacterium
GGCGGAGGTGCGGGTCACCGCCGAGCATCCGGGCGTCGTGCGGGGCGATGGGCTCCCGTTCACCGAAGCCGCCGACCCGGCGAGGCCGGGCCATCCGGTCGCCCACCTCGAGCTCGCCGGCCTCGCGCCAGCCGTGCTCGGTGAGGATCCGGTGGTCGGGGGTGACGACGATCTCGCTGCCGTCCCGCAGGGCCAGGCCGATCGTGTCCTGCTCACCCTGGTCCATCCACCGCACGACCGGCCGGAGGTGGAAGATGCCGCGCTTGTCGGTCGCCCAGACGGTGGCGCCCTCGCCGGCGGCTGCCAGCTCCTCGATGGGACGGGTCAGCCCGCTCGCCGCGTCGAAGACGCGAGTGCCTGCGGCGACGCACTTGTTCTTCACGACCTTGACCCGGACACGGTTGCCGACCGCGTCGGTGCCGTCCTTCAGGGTCTCGATGCGCCGGACATCGAGCCGCACCGACGAGTAGAACTTCAGCGCCCGTCCGCCGGGTGTCGTTTCCGGGCTGTTGTGCACGACCACGCCACCGGCGAGATAGCTGTGGCTGCCTTCGACCTCGAGGTCGAACCGGTGGTTGCGCCCGTCCTGTGGCGGTTTGGCTTCGATGCTCGTGACCGGCATCGGCGCGGCCACCCGCCGAACCGGTTCGACGGCGGGTTCCACGTCGAAGCATCCACGCAAGCGCGGCAGGAGCTTGTGCTCCATCGATGGGTGGACGTACGGCGCGATGAGCTCATGCAGCTTGGTGGTCTCGGCGGTCGGGAACCGGAGGCAGGCGTTGCCCCCTGTCGTGACCAGCTCGGCGTGCAGACCCCACGTGTCGGCGAGGTGCCGGCGGAGTCGCTCACGCGAGGTCCGCTCGAGCGCCTGGACGCAGATCTCACTCCGACCGGACCCATCTCGGGTCGTGTCCTGGAGGCCCTCCGACTGCAGCGCGAACGTGCCGGCGTCCTGGTACCACAGCGCGATCGACAGGGGCGTGAGCCGCTTGAGGTAGTCCCAGCCAAGGGTCTTGTTCCCACCCAGGTGGAGAGCGCGCCCAAGCTCCGCGAGCTCCACGAGCGGCTCGACGTCGAAGGACACCGTTCCGTCGTCGCCCGTCGTGCGTGAGACCGTGAGATTCGCGAACAGCGACGCCTTCCAGTCGGCGTAGCCGGCCTGCTCCGCCCCGTGCCCGTAGCGGAAGCGAGCAGCCAGGCCGTCGCGGGTCGGTGACAGCGCACCGTCACCCAGCAGCGCCCCGAGGACCACGTCCCACTGGAACGGAGACAGCCGGTGCTCCACCGGCCGCAACACCTGGTCCCCGACCGCGAGGTCGCCGGCGTGCACCCAGCCATGGGGGGTCGAGATGAGATGGTTGGGGGTGCACGCGAACCCGGAGTGTCCCCTCCCCGATCCTGGGTCGGCGACCAGGACGTGCAGGAACTCGTCGGTGGCCCCGTTGTCGAACCAGTTGACCACCTTCCGCGGCACGAATTCGTCGCGTTCGGTGTCGTAGGACAGCACCTCGACGGGCAGGCGCTGGTCGACGATCCTGCCGATGGGCTCCTGGCTCCCGTCGGCAAGCGTGATCGGGGTGTCCCACGTCATGCACCCGAACATGACGCCGACCTTCTCGCGGAGCTGGTTGATGAACACCGCGCAGGTCTTGGACTTGCTCAGCGACCCGGCCAGCTTGCGCAGGGCCTGGCTCATCAGCCGCGCCTGGAGGCCGACGTGGCTGTCGCCCATCTCCCCCTCGATCTCGGCGCGAGGGGTCAGGGCCGCGACCGAGTCGACGACGATGATGTCGACCGCGCTGGAGCGGATCAGCATGTCGGCGATCTCGAGCGCCTGCTCACCGGTGTCGGGTTGGGACACGAGCAGCTCGTTGATGTCGACGCCGAGCGCCCTGGCGTAGGACGGGTCGAGCGCGTGCTCGGCGTCGATGAAGGCGGCGATCCCCCCGAGCTTCTGGGCCTCGGCGACCACGTGCAGCCCGACGGTGGTGTTGTGCGACAGCACACCGTTGGCGAGGAAGCTGTGCGTGTCCGGCACGACGACGTCGAAGGTCGGCCGGTCGCCGGCCGGTGTGACCGAGACGATCCGTTCGTAGGTCAGCGGCCGCGACGCGAGGTCGTGCCGGTGCTCGCGCCGCAGGGCCGACCCGTCCGCCGGCGGCGCCGTGAGATGACGCTCGACCTGCTCGGCACGTCGACGTGAGCGGAACCCGACCTGGTCGAGGAAGCGGCGGACGGCGCCGGATGCGACGAGCACGCTGTGGTGCTCGCGCTCGAGGTCGTCGCCGCGGCGGGTGCGCAGCGAGGCCGGGACGCCGAGTCCGTAGAGCAGCAGCTGGACCTGTTCGGCGAGCGTCCGCGAGGTCGTGGTCAGCCCGACCTCGGGGCCGGCCTGGATCCAGCCATCCCCCTCGTAGAGCGCGGAGAGGAACGCGCGCTGGATCTTGGGACCACCGGTCCGGACGGCGTGCGGGATGTGCGTGCCGGCGGCGTTCGCAGGGGCGAGTCCGTGCTCGTCGACGAGCCGCTGCCGGACCGCCGTGTCGTGGATGTGGTGGTCCTCGTCGGCGTGGGTCCGCACACCGTTGGCAACGAGATACCCGAGCAGGACCGCCTCGTCCTCGGTCAGGTCGCTGCCCCCGGTCGAGATGTCGGCCCCGAACAGCGCAGAGACCATCACGTCGCCCTCGCGGAGGGCGCCGACGGTGCGCCACACGACACGGTCGTGCTCGTCGAGGACCCGCAGCGGGTGGTTGGCCGTGGCCTCGACGTGCCGCCCGGACTCGAGCTCGATGCGCCACACCGGCTTGCGGTCGTTGTGGGTGACCCCGGCCATCGGTTCGAGGCCGGCGTCCTCGTTGACCAGCCGCACGCCGTAGTCGCGGACGTCGGTCACGCGGCTGGTGCAGCTGACCGGTTGGTCGACCCGCGCGAACAGCTCTTCGATGGTCTCGAGGCCGTGATCGGTCCACACGTAGGTTCCGGCCGGGAGGCACTTTCCCGAGCTCTCCGGTCCGAAGATCTCCACGACGCGGCCGCGGGGCAGACCGCCGATGCCGAGCGCGAGGTCGAGCGACAGCGCCCCGGTGGGGATCGCAGCGACCTTGACGGCCGCCTCGTCACCGAGCCGCATGAGCGAGCCCTTGCCGAACTGCTTCTCGATGTTGGCGAGGGCGAGGTCGAGGGCCTTGGCGCGGTCCACGTGGGCCTCCGGGAGGGTGTCGGCGGGTGTTCGAACACCAGGGGGATGGTCGGTAGGGGATGGTCGGCATCGGTCGGCTGTCGGGTTCGGATCCGCACCGTACGTCGCGGGTGCGACAGGGTGGTGGACGTCTCCCGTCAGGCTGTGGACGGGCACCCTAGCCGAACATGCGTTCGGGTGCGAGCATCTGCCCCGTGCAGGCCCGTGGACCCGCCACGGCGCGGTCACGGCCAGCGGCTACCGTGACGGGCCCGCACGCCCGGACGCCGACGGAGATCCATGAGCAGCTCGCCGGACGCCCAGCCCGACGACCCCGTCGAGTCCCCGGCCGACCCGCCAGAGGACGCCGCTGCGGCGGCGGAGGCCGAACCCGAGCGTGCACGCCGGGGCACGCGGTTCGTGTTCATCGACACCGAGGCGACCGGGCTCGACCACGCCCGCCACGAACTGACCGAGGTGGCCTGGATCGTGAGGTTCGAGGACGGCCGTGAGCAGGAGCGGCAGTTCTTCCCCGAGCACACCACCGACGGGGCCGACACCGACGCGCTGGTGCTCACGCGCTACGAGGAGCGCATCGCCCCGCAGGACCGGACGCCGGCACGCGAATGGCTGGCGACCTTCCTCGAGGACGCCGAGGACGCGGTGATCGTCGGCGCCGTCCCCGACTTCGACGTCAAGCACCTCGAACGGATGTGTCGCAAGCTCGGCCTCGAGCCGACATGGGACCATCATCTGCTGGACGTCGAGACGTTGGCGCTGCCGCTGCTCGCCGCCGAGCCCGAGGCGCCACGAAGCCTCGCCAAGACCTGCGCCGGGCTCGGGATCCCCCATGACAAGGACCAGGCCCACGGCGCCCTGTACGACGCGCAGCAGGCCAAGCGCGTGTTCGACCGGGTCTGGGAGCTGCTCGCCGAGCTGCGCGCAGCGGGCGCACCGCTGCCGCCGCCGGTCCCCCGCGATCCCGCGCCGTCGAACGGCCAGGACGAGGACGGGGGCGACGCGACCGAGGGCGCGGACGCGACACCCACCGGTCAGGCCCCGAGCGCGACCGAGGCCACCTCCTCGTAGCGTGCCGGCCCACGACCGAGGTGGGACCTCCACACGCTCACCGTGTCCGCGACCCACCGGCCGTCCGGAACGGTGACCGCCGCCACCGTCGCGTCGGACACCGCCGACCGGCCGGCTCGCGCCAGGGTCAGGTGTGCATGCACCCCCCGCCGGGCCACCGGCAGCTCGGCTGCGGCCAGCGCCGCCTGCACGTCGGCGCCAAGGGCGGCCACGGCGCCGGGCGGAGCGTCGTCGACCCCGGCCCACAGCACTCGTCGGCCGAAGCGGCCCGCCTCCCCCAGCGACAGCTCGACGGGTGCGTGCGCCACGGCGGCCTCTGTGACGACGGCGGTGACCTCGTCGGCCCGGTGGTCGTCGACCTCGCCGAGGAAGGCGACCGTGAGGTGCCAGCCCTCGGGACGCGTCCAGCGCAGGCCGTCCTCGGAGCGACGCAGCCCGGCGGTCGCCTCGGCCAGCGCAGCCCGCACCTCGGCGGGGAGCGGCAGCGCGACGAACAAGCGCATCGGTGCGTGCCTCCTTCGGTCGCCTACTCGAGCAGGCGCCGGCGGAGGAGGTCGAGCGCCGCCGTCCCGATCCGGGCGATGACCTGCTCCCGGTCGCCGGGGATGCGGCGGCCGTGCACCTCGCTGGCGCCGTCCGGACCAGCCAGGGCCCAGAAGGCGGTGCCGACCGGCAGGTCCCCCTGGCTCGCGGGCCCCGCCACGCCCGTCACGGCCAGGCCCCAGTCGGTCGCGAACCGCGCGCGTGCGGCGACCGCGAGGGCCTCGGTCACCTCGGCGCTGACCGAGCCGTGTCGGGCCAGGACCTCGGCGTCGACCCCGAGCACGTCCTGCTTCGTGCGGGTCGCGTACACCACCACACCGCCGATGAGCGCGTCGGACGCCCCCGGGACGCGCCCGAGCCGGGCAGCGACGGCGCCGGCGGTGGCCGACTCGGCGCTCGCCACGGTCTGCCCGGCCGCACGCAGCAGCCGCAGCACGACCTCTTCGAGGCCCTCGTCGTCGATCCCGGCCACCGCCGGGCCCAGTGCCGCGACGACCTCGTCGACCAGCGGCTGCGAGTCGGCCCTGGCCGCGTCCGGGTCCCCCGCGCGGACGGTCAGCCGGACCTCGATCTCCTGGCTGCGGGCGAGGAACGCGAGCGTCACGCCGTCGTGGTCGGCGGCGATCGGCTCGACCACCTCGGCGACGTCGGATTCACCCCGGCCGACCACGTGCACGACCCGTGTCACCGTCGCGCCGGCGCCGGCGACGGACAGCACCTCGGGGCGCACCTCCCGCTCGAACAGCTCCCGCAGCTCCCACGGCACACCCGGCAGCGCGTACAGGCGCGTGGGACCGTCCGCGCCCCGGGCCGCCGGCGACGGGCCGGCGTCCAGGGTGAGCGCGAACCCCGGCGCCGTGCCCACCGGCGCGAACGCCCGCGCCCCGGCGGGGATGCGGGCCTGCCGCAGGTTCTGCGGCGCCATCCTGCGCCCCATCGCGTCGAACCGCCGGGCGATGTCCGCCTCGAGATCCTTACGCTGTTCGAGGGCAACCCCCGCGGCCGCCGCCACCGCCTCGCGGGTGAGGTCGTCGGCGGTCGGGCCGAGCCCCCCGCCGACGACGACGAGGTGGACACGGTCGGCCAGCCACCGGATTGCGTCGACGAGCTGGTCGAGGTCGTCGCGGGCCGCGAGGTGGTGGACCACCTCGACGCCGAGCTCGCGCAACCGGGCCGACAGCCACGTCGCGTTGGTGTCGGTGAGGTCGCCCAGCACCAGCTCGCTGCCGACCGACAGGATCGCCGCCCGCGGCGGCTCGTCCGGCGGCCGCAGTGCGTCGAGCCCGGCCGTGGTCGGTCCGGTCACCCGCCGTCCCCGTCGTCCCCATCGGCCGCGTCGACCGCCGCCGCGCCGGCGCGGGCCAGGCGACCGGCCCGGAAGGCGTACTCGATCCCCGACCAGACGGTCAGCAGGACGGCCGCCAGCAGCAGCGCGTCACGGATCCCGGCGGCGACCCCGGGCAGCAGGAACGCGCCGACGGCGATCACCTGGGACACGGTCTTGACCTTGCCCCACGCGCTGGCCGCCATCACGAGGTCGAGCCGGCGGACCAGCCGAAGGCGCAACATCGTCACCGCGGCCTCGCGGACGACGATCACGCTCACCGCCCACCAGGGCAGCTCTCCCACGAGCGCGAGACTCGCCAGCGACCCGATGATGAGCAGCTTGTCGGCGAGCGGGTCGGCGAGCTGGCCCCAACGGGTGACGCCGTGCCACCGTCGCGCGACCCAGCCGTCGACCGTGTCAGTCGCGGCCGCGAACACGAAGATTCCGAACGCCCACCACCGCGCCGTGTCCGTCTCGGTGTCGAGCACGAGCAGCCACAGGATGACGGGGACGAGCAGCGCCCGCAGGAACGTCAGCACGTTGGGCAGGTTGAACCAGTGGGGCTCGGTGCGCCGCAACTCGGCGAGCGGCACCACCTCCGGCGTCGAGTCCGGCCCGCCGCGCACCGTCTCCTCAGGCACGACCCGCTCCCCCGCCGGCGCCGGCCACGTCCACCCGGGCCACGAGGTCGACACCGACCGCGTCGGTGACCCGGGCCGTGACGGTCCGGCCCACCGGCAGGTCCGCCGGCGTCCCGTCGGATGCGACGAGCTCGATCTCGCCGTCGGTGTCCGGCGCCTCGCGGTACGACCTCGCGATCGTCGCGCCGTCGTCGCCCCGTTCCTGCACGGTCACCTCGAGGACCCGGCCGACGAACCGGCGTGACGCCTCGTCGGCCAGCCGCTCCTGGAGCTCGCTGACCCGGCTGACCCGCTCCGCTGCCACGTCCTCGGGCACCTGGTCGGGCAGCTCGGCCGACGGCGTGCCGTCTTCGCGGCTGAACGCGAACAGCCCGACCCAGTCGAGCACGTGCGCCTCGAGGAAGTCCTCCAGGATGCGGACGTCCGCGTCGGTCTCGCCGGGGAACCCGAGGATGAAGTTGGACCGCAGCACCGCGTCCGGGTCCATGCGGCGGATCGAGGTGATCAGGTCACCGAAGCGCTGCGCGTCACCGGAGCGGGCCATGCGGCGGATGACGGGACCCGACGCGTGCTGGAGCGACAGGTCGAAGTAGGACGCCACCTTGGGCTCGGTCGCCATCGCCTCGAGCAGCTCGCGGGTCAGCTCGGCCGGCTGGAGGTACATCAACCGCATCCGCTCGAGCCGGTCGATCGCGGCGAGCTCGCCGAGCAGCTTGGGCTGGAGGTCGCGGCCACCGGGCAGGTCCTTGCCCCACGAGGTGGTGTTCTCGCTCACCAGCACCAGCTCGCGGGCGCCGTTGTCGACCAGCCACGCCGCCTCGGTGACGATCTCGTCGAGCGGTCGGGACCGGAAGCGGCCCCGGAACGACGGGATCGCGCAGAACGTGCAGGTGCGGTCGCAGCCGGACGCGATCTTGAGGTACGCCCAGGG
>CAZSQF010000142.1:0-7704 GCA_964608935.1 uncultured Actinomycetota bacterium
TCGTGGACGAGGACGGCGTGAAGATGTCCAAGTCACGGGGCAACGTGCTCGACCCGTTCGAGCTGATCGAGCGCCACGGCGCCGACGCCCTGCGGTGGCTGATGTTCGCCGAGGGCAGCCCGTGGCTGTCCCGGCGCGTCGGCCACCACCTGCTCGAGGACGTGACCCGGCGCTTTCTGCTCACGCTGTGGAACACCCACGTGTTCTTCACCACCTACGCCCGCATCGACGGCTTCTCGCTCGACGACCCGCCGCCTGCGGTGTCCGAACGGCCCGCCACGGACCGGTGGGTGCTGGCCGAGCTCGCCGATCTCGTCGCCACGGTCGATGCCGCCCTCGACGGCTACGACGTGACCACCTCGACACGCCGGCTGGAGCGGTTCGTCGACGACCTGTCGAACTGGTACGTGCGTCGCAACCGGCGCCGCTTCTGGAAGGCGGCCGCCGAGGACCCGACCGACAAGGCTGCCGCCTACCACACGCTGCACACGTGCCTGACGACGCTCGCAGCGCTGCTGGCCCCGTTCATCCCGTTCTTCGCCGATCGGCTGTGGCACGACCTCGTGGTCTTGCACCGCTCGGACGCGGACGTCTCCGTGCACCTGACCGACTTCCCGGTCCCCGACGCGGCGTGGCGCGACGACCACCTGCGGACCGCGATGACCGCGGCCCGGCGGGTGGTGGAGCTCGGCCGCCAGGCCCGCAACGACGCCGGGGTGCGCATCCGCCAGCCACTGCGCCGTGCACTGGTCACCGTCCCCGAGCACGAACGGGCCGGGCTCGCGCTGCTGCTCGACGACGTCGCCGACGAGCTCAACATCAAGACGATCGAGCTGTCCGACGGCACCGGCGAGCTCGTCGAGCGCTCACTGAAGCCGAACTTCCGCGCGCTCGGTCCGGCGTTCCAGCAGGAGGCCCCCGCGGTCGCCGGCGCCATCCGGTCCGCCGACCCCGACCGCGCCGCGGCCGTCGCCGCCATGTTGGCGGACGAGGGCACGGCCACGATCACCGTCGACGGCACCGAGGTCGTGGTCACGCGCGAGATGGTGGAGGTGGTCGAGACGCCCCGGACCGGCTGGGCCGTGGCCACCGAGGGCGCCACGTCGTTCGCGTTGGACACGGAGGTGAGCCCCGAGCTCGCGGTCGAAGGGGCCGCCCGCGAGCTCGTGCGCGCCGTCAACGACCAGCGCAAGGCCGCTGGACTCGCGCTCGACGACCGGATCGAGCTGGTCGTGTCGGTCACCCCCGACGCGCTCGACGCCGACCTCGCCGCCGGCGGGCACTACGACGCGCTCGCACGCGAGGTGCTGGCGAGCGACGTGCACCGCCAACCCGTCACCGACGGCACCAAGGTCGACCTCGGCGAGCTCGGGTCGGCGTTGATCGCGATCCGGGCATGATCGCGCGCCGAGTCGCGTGGTGGGCGATCGCGGCCACACTGGGGGCCGGTGTCGTCGGGGTGGCCCGACAGCGCTCCGAAGCCGCCCGGGTCGCGCGGGGCGAGCTGTCCCGCGCCTCGGCCGCGGCCGACGTGCCGCCCCGCGTCACCTACGGCACGTGGGGCGGTCGGTTGGCGGCGTGGGTGCCCGACCCGCCCTCCACGCCGACCGCGCGGGCGGTCGCGCTCGCCTGGGCGAGCCCGCTCACGCTGGTGGGGTTCGTCCTGGCGGCCGTGTCCGGCCGCCGGCCACGCTGGTCGGCCGAGCACGGCTGCTTCGTCGTCGAGGGGGTCCGCGGCCCCTCCGCGGTGGCGCTGCGATCGGTGGGAGCATCGGCCAACACGGTCGGGCACGTGATCCTGTCGTGTCAGGACGACACCTCGCCGTCACTGCTCGCTCACGAGGCGGTCCACGTCCGGCAGGGCGAGCGCTTCGGCCCACTGCTGTTCCCGCTGTACGTGTGGCTCGGGGCGCGGTACGGCTACCGGGACCATCCGCTCGAACGCGCCGCCCGATTGGGGGCGCAGAGGCGCTCCGGGGTCACGTGACCGGGGCCTGACCCGAGGGTCCTAGCCGCTGCCCTCGTTCCACGGCCTGGCCGGCTCGGCTCCCGATGGCGGCTTGCTCCAGGCCCACAGATCCTGGTCGTCCGACTCCGCGTCGGCCTCGTCGTCGGGCACGGAATCCCCCGCTTCGTCGCCGCCGGGAGCACGCCACGGCTCCGCCGGGTCCTGACGCGCCCAGTCGTCGAGGCCTTCGTCCCCGTGGGCCCCGTCGGGACCCGCCACGGGAGTCGACACCTCGGGGACGAAGGGCTCGTCGGGCCCGATGGCAGCATCCTCGGGGGGAACGTCGCCCGTGACGACACCGGCGGCGTCCGTCTCGTCGGTGGAGTGGACCCGCACCTGCAGGCCGGACGCTGCCTCCGCCTCGCCGTGCTCGGCCGTCAGGTCACCGGCCGCGGACGCGAGCTGGTCGAGCTGCTCCAGTTGGTCGCGCAGGTGGCGCTCGAGCAGTGCGCGATGGCGCCGCTCGAGCTCGCGCAGCGTGGCGATCCGTTCTTCGATGGCTGCCCGCTGCTGGCGTGCGTCTGCGACCTCGCTGCGAGCCTCCTGCCGAGCGTCCGCGAGCTCGTCGCGCGCTTCCTTGTGGGCGTCGGCAACGATGCGTTCCGCCTCGGCGCGAGCCTGGTCGAGCTGCTCGTTGACATCGCGCTCCACCGCCTCCCGCAGCTCGTCGGCCTGCTCGCGGGCGTCGGCCATGGACCGTTCCGCAGCCTGTTGAGCGGTCACGAACGTCCGCTTCAGCGTCGACTCGGTCTCGAGCGCGGACGCGAGCCGGGCCTCGGTGTCACGCAACCGCTGGCGCAGGTCGTCGAGATCGCGGTCGGTGCGCTCGACCTGGTCGGCGAGGCGATCGAGCAGATCGTCCACCTCGTCCACCGCGTAGCCGCGCAGGGACTGCTTGAACTCGTAGTTCACGATGTCGTCTGGGCCGAGCGACATGACCCCTCCTCGTCTTCCATCGGGCGCCCCGGCTACAAGCCGGCTCGGCACACGATGCGTTGCAGGATGATAACCCCGAAGAACAGCACCAGGATGGACAGATCGAGCCCCACGCCACCGAGGCGCAGGGGCGGGATGATCTTACGCAGCGGCGCCGCCGCGGGCTCGACGATCCTCCTGATCCCGATGACGAACGGCATGATCGGCTCGGGCGGGCGCGGCACCCAGGAGAAGATGACGTGCAGCAGCAGCACGAACCAGTAGACCTGCAGCAGCAGGCAGACGATGCCGCCGGTCACGCATTGCTCCTGGTCGGCAGCCGGTAGCCGAGGCTCGACAGGCGGGCGAGCTCGTCCTCGGCCACCTCCGTACCGTCGGGCACGAGCAGGAAGGCCCGGGTGCCGACCTTGCTGAGGCTGCCGCGGGACAGGTAGGTCAGCCCGGACACGAAATCGACCACCCGCCGCCCGGTCGCCGTGCCGGCCGCCGAGACGTCGAACAGCACCGCCTGTCCGGCGCGGTAGCGGGCACCCACGGCCTCGACGTCCTCGAACTCGCGCACCTCGACGACCGTGACGCGCGTCACGGGCCCGCTCGGGACCGCGCGCACGTGCACCTCGCCGCTTCGCAGCGGCCGCACGACGCCTTCGTCCCCGTATGTGGATGCGTAGGCCGAGGTTCGCTCGGCGGCCTGCGCGTCGTCGGCGGTGAAGCGCTCGGGCAGCTCGTCGTAGCCCTCCTCCGGCTCTTCCTTCAGCCCGAGGTAGACCAGGGTGCGGTGCCACAACCCGCTCATCGCTGTCGTCCTTCTGTTCGAGGCCGGGGGGTCTCGCGGTGCGAGCCCGCTCCGGCCGTCATCCGGGTCGCCACGGTCGGTCGCCACGCTCGCCGAACAGCGCCGTCCCGACCCGCAGCATGGTCGCGCCCTCCGCCACCGCCGCCTCGAGGTCCGCGGACATGCCCATCGACAGGTGGGCGACCTCCGGGAACCGTTCCCTGGCCGCGTCCCGCAGCGCCCGCATGGTCGCGAAGTGGGGACGTGACGCCTCGTTCGGATCGGTCTGCGGAGGCGGCATGGGCGGCATGGTCATCAGGCCCTCCACGGTGAGGTAGGGCAGGTCCCGAGCGTAGGCGACCAGGTCCAGCGTCTGGTCGACCTCGCACCCTCCCTTCGCGGGGTCGTCGCCGACATTGACCTGGATGAGCACGCGCTGGACGTGCTCGATGCGTTCGGCACGCCGTGACAGCTCCTGCGCGAGACGGCGCTGATCGACCGAGTGCACGAGGATGTGGCGGCCGACCACCTCCTTGGCCTTGTTGCGCTGGAGCCGGCCGACCAGGTGCCAGCGCGCACCTGGGACCTCGCCCTCCTTGGCCAGCAGCTCCTGCACACGGTTCTCACCGAGATCGACCAGCCCCTGCGCGACCGCCCGGCGCGCCACCGACGGAGGGTGGGTCTTGGTCACCCCGATGAGCAGGATGTCGCCCTCGTGCCGCCCAGCCTGACCCGCCGCGGTCGCAATGCGCGCATGGACCTGTGCCAGCCGCGCGGTCAGCGGGTCGGCACCGGCGGTCACGCCGCGGCCTCGGCGTCCGCGGTGGAGGCCCGGCGGCCACCGGACGCCCGCCGCACGACGACACCGAGCTGGCGCCCGGTGCCCGGATCGCCCCGATGGCTGAACCAGCGTCCGTCGGGGTCGCACCGGGTGCACGAGCCCACCCGCTGGACGTGATCGACGCCGGCCGTCACCAGCTGCCCCTCCACGGCCGCGGACAGGTCGAGCGATGGCGTGCCCCAGGTGGTCGTGGCGGCGGCCTCGGGCCAGCGCGCCGCGATCTGGTCCCGCAGCTGGTCCGGGACCTCGTAGCAGCACCCGCCGATGGCGGGGCCGAGCACCGCATGCCGCTCCCCCGGGCCCGCGAGCCGCCGCACCGTGTCGAGGGCGGCGCGCACGACCTCGGCGGCGACGCCCCGACGCCCGGCATGGACCGCGGCGACCACGCCCGGCGCCGCGATCAGGATCGGAATGCAGTCGGCCACCTGCACCGCGAGGGGACGGTCCGCCTCGGCGGTCACCAGCGCATCGACGCCGCGCAGCTCCGCACCGAGGGGCGTCGAGGCGTCCACGACCCCGACCGACGCGCCGTGCACCTGACGCATGAAGTGGAACGAATCAGGAACCAGGTCCATGAGTCCGCCGGCGCGTCTGCGCTCGCGTGCCAGCTCGGCCGGGAGGTGGGGTCGCCGGTGGGACAGGTTGCCCGCCACGCCGACCGCCGGGTCCGGCCACGTCCGGTCGCGACCGGTGAACCAGGCGGTCACATCGTGGTTCAGCGGGACCGCCAGGAGCTCCACGTCGTGCCTCTACCTCACCGTCAGTGGGTCAGCGGAGAAACGACGGGACGTCGATCTCGTCCTCGTCCGCGTCGTCGGTGTCGTCATCGCCGGTCACGTCCACGATCGTCGGCCGGGGGGACGGCTCGGGCCGGAAGACGTCGTCCTCGTCGTCGATGAGCCGGTCGTCGTCCTCCCCGGTCGCGTTCTGCGACCCGGAGTCCGCGGCGGTCAGGACCGCACCCTCCTGCTCGAGGGTGACGTCCAAGTTGTCGAAGCCGGCCGCGATCACGGTGACCTTCACCTCGTCGCCGAGCGCGTCGTCGATCACCGCTCCGAAGATGATGTTGGCCTCGGGGTGGGCCGCCCGGGTGATCACGTCGGCGGCCTCGTTGACCTCGAACAGGCCGAGGTCGCTGCCACCGGCCAGCATCAGCAGCACCCCCCGCGCCCCGTCGATGGACGCCTCGAGCAGCGGTGAGCTGATCGCCAGCTCGGCGGCTTCGAGTGCACGCGCGTCCCCGCGCGCCTTGCCGATGCCCATCAGTGCCGAACCCGCATCCTTCATCACCGTGCGGACGTCGGCGAAGTCGAGGTTGATCAGCCCGGGGGTGGTGATGAGGTCGGTGATGCCCTGCACGCCGTGAAGCAGCACCTCGTCGGCGAGGCTGAACGCCTGGACCACCGAGGTCTCCCCGTCGGCGATCTGGAGCAGACGGTCGTTCGGAATGATGATGAGCGTGTCGACCTCGTCCTTGAGCTCGTCGATGCCGTCCTCTGCCTGCGTCGAGCGCCGGCGCCCCTCGAAGGTGAACGGGCGGGTCACCACCCCGATCGTCAGGGCGCCGAGCTCCTTGGCCACGGACGCGACGACGGGGGCGCCACCGGTACCCGTGCCACCGCCCTCGCCGGCCGTGACGAACACCATGTCCGCGCCTCTGAGCACCTCGACGATCTCGTCGCGGTGGTCGTCGGCCGCCTGGCGCCCGATGTGTGGGTCCGAGCCGGCGCCGAGCCCCCGCGTGAGGTCACGCCCGATGTCGAGCTTGACGTCGGCGTCGGACATCAGCAGGGCCTGGGCGTCGGTGTTGATCGCCACGAACTCGACCCCACGCAGGCCTGCGTCGATCATCCGGTTGACCGCGTTGACACCACCGCCGCCGATGCCGACGACCTTGATCACGGCCAGATAGTTGGTCGGGTTCGCCGCCATGGGCTCCTCCTCGAAGACCGCCCCGTGTCGGGCGGCCGCGTTCTCGCGCGGGTCGTCGCGGCGCCGGGTTCCGCCGCATCCGTCGGTCGCCGAGGTCTCGGCACGGGGGAAGCCTGCGGGAAGGCCTCAACCTCAAGTAGAGGGTCATAGTTATGTCAACCTCTGGTGGCGGGTGAACCTAGACGGCGGGCATCGGGCAGGTCAAGTACCGGGGACGACCCGGTGGCCATGACCGTGGTCGGTCCGTCACGGACCGACCACCACCGGCGTCGAGGGCGCCCGCACGTCGATGACCGCCACCTCTGCCCCGTCGACGTCCTCCAGCACGGCGCCGAGGGCCCGGACCTTCTCGTCCACCCGCTCCGCGCGACCGAACCGCACCTCGATGCCCGAGCGCAGGGTCAGCGTCAGCTCGTCGGGGCCGCGCGCGTCGAGCTCGACAACCTGGGCGCGCAACGGGCCCGACAGCTGCCGCCAGGCGCGATGGGCGTTGGCGAGGGCCGGGGATCCGCTCACACTCGCCCCTGGCTCGGGCAGCGCCCCGCGCAGCACGATCACCGGCAGTACCTCGTCGGCGGCCGCGAGGACCACGCCGTCCCGGCCGACGAGCACGCGCCCACCCCGCCCTTCGACCACCAGCTCCGGCTCGCGCTCGACCACCTCGATCACCACGGTCAGCGGATCCAGGCGACGAGCCGTGACCGCACGCACGTCGGGCAGTGCGGCGACTCGCTGCTCGACCTGGTTGAGCCGCAGCCGCAGCGTCGAGGTCCCGAGCTCGAGCCCGGCCGCATCCAGCACCTGCCGCGCCTCGAGACGATCGACGCCGGTGACCTCGACCTCCTCGAGACCGACGAGCGCGCTCCGCTCGATGGCGGCCAGGGCGGCGAGCACGACGACGACGGTCGCCACGGCGATGGTGCGACGCAGCCGCCGTCGGCGCTGCTCGTCGCGGACCTCCCGCCGACGGTCGGCGATGCGCCGGTCAATCACGACGCCACCTCCCCCGGATCGTCGAACGTCCCGATCATGACCACCTCGGGACGCAGGTGGACGCCGAACCGCGCGAGCACCGTCGCCTGCACCTCACCGATGAGGGCGCGGACGTCCCGCGCGGTCGCACCTGGACGGGTCACGATGAAGTTGGCGTGCTGCTGCGACACGGCGGCGCCCCCGACGGTGAGACCCTTGGCGCCGGCCGCCTCGATGAGG
>CAZSQF010000143.1:0-7696 GCA_964608935.1 uncultured Actinomycetota bacterium
ACGTTCACGGTCAACAACTACGGCGCGTTCGGCAACGACGACGGCGACCCGATCATCAACCACCCCGAAGCGGCCATCCTGGGCGTTGGGGCGATGCGCGAGCGGCCGTGGGTCGTCCCCGATGACGACGGCGTCGGTCGGCTCGCGGTCCGGCGCGTGGCCCGGTTCACGCTCGCCTTCGACCACCGCATCTGTGACGGTGGCGAGGCGGGCCGCTTCGTGACCTACGTCGCCGAGCTGTGCGAGGACCCGTCCCGGCTGCTGCTCCACGCCTAGCCCCGACCGGCAGGAGATCCCGTGGCACACGACATCGTCGTCGTCGGGGGTGGCCCCGGCGGCTACGCCGTCGCCTTCCGCGCTGCTGCGCGCGACCTCGACGTCGCGCTCGTCGAGGAGGATCTGATCGGCGGGACGTGCCTGCACCGGGGGTGCATCCCGTCGAAGGCCAACCTCCACGTCGCCGAGGTGCTCGGAGAGATCGACCGTGCGGCGGTGCTCGGCCTCGACGTCTCGTTCGACGGCATCGACGGCGACAACCTCGCGGCCTTCCGGGACGAGGTCGTCAACCGCATGTACCGGGGCGTCGAGGCGCTGGTGACCAAGCGGGCCACGCTGCACCGCGGCCGCGGTCGCCTCGTGCGCGACGGCGACCACGTCGTGGTCGAGGTCACCGGTGACGACGGGACCGCCAGCCGGGTCGAAGCACGCCACGTCGTCCTCGCGACCGGCTCGACGCCACGCCGCCTGCCGGCGGTGGACATCGACGGAGAGGTCGTGCAGACCTCGGACGAGGCCGTGGCCTTCACCGAGCCCCCCGCCCGCGCCGTCATCATCGGGGCCGGGGCGATCGGTATGGAGTTCGCCTCGATGTGGCGGCCCATGGGCAGCGAGGTCACCGTCGTCGAGGCGCTCGACCGGGTCCTGCCGCTCGAGGACGCCGACAGCTCGAATGCGGTTGCGCGCGAGTTCTCCCGCCGCGGCATCGACGTCCTGACCGCGGCCGTGGTCAAGGGGGTCGTCCGCGACGGCAACGAGGCCCACGTCGACGTCGAGGTCGACGGCGAGGTGCGCACGCTGACCGCCGACCGCGTCCTCGTCGCCGTCGGTCGGGCGCCCAACACCGCCGACACGGGGGCGGCCGAGCTCGGTGTGCTCGACGACCGCGGCTTCGTCGTGACCGACGACTGGGGGGCGACGGAGGTGGCCGGCGTGTGGGCCGTAGGTGACGTCCGACCGACGCTGGCGCTCGCCCATGCCGCCTTCGCCGAGGGCTTCGCGGTGGCTGACCGGATCGCCGGCGTGGCCCGGGCGCAGCCGGTCGATCACCTCAACACCCCACGCGTGACCTACTGCCATCCGGAGGTGGCCTCGGTGGGCCTCACCGAGGCGGAGGCCCGCGAACGGTTCGGGGTCGACGCCGTCGCGGTGTCGACGACGTCGCTCAAGGCCAACGCGAAGGGGCTCATCCACGGGTCGAGCGGGTTCGTCAAGGTGGTCCACGCCGTCGAGGGCGCTCCGGTCGGGGCGGAGGGCTCGGGTGGACCGGTGCTCGGGGTGCACGTCGTCGGCCCGCACGCCACGGACCTGATCGGCGAGGCGACGCTGGCGACCGCGTGGGAGGCGGTACCGGCCGAGCTCGCGGCGATCACGCACGCGCACCCGACGCTGTACGAGGCGATGGGCGAGGCGTTCCAGTCCGCGGCCGGGGTTCCCTTCCACGGCCACTGACGGGGGCGACACGATGGACCTCGACGTCGACGGTCGGACCGTCACGATCTCGAGCCCGGACAGGACCTACTTCCCCGACGCGGGGTTGACCAAGCTCGACCTCGTCGAGCACTACCGGCGCGTCGCCGACCACCTGCTGCCGCACTGCCTCGACCGACCCTGCAACCTCGAGCGCTTCCCGCAGGGGGTCGGCGGCAAGAGCTTCGTGCAGAAGCGCGTGCCGGAGGCGCGGCCGGAGTGGCTGCGCACGGTCGAGGTGACGTTCGGGTCCGGACGCACCGCCGAGGAGCTGTGCCCTGCGTCGCTCGCCGACGTGCTGTGGTCGGTCAACCTCGGCTGCATCACCGTCCACCCGTGGTCGATCCGGCTGCCCGAGACCGACGCCCCCGACGAGCTGCGCATCGACCTCGACCCCATGCCGGGCGTCGCCTGGGACGCCGTGCGCCGGGTCACGCACGCCGTCCGTGAGGTCCTGTCCGCCCACGGCCTGGAGGGGTTCGTCAAGACGTCGGGGTCGACGGGGATGCACGTGCTGGTACGCATCGAACGGCAGCCGTACGTCGAGGTGCGTGCGGCCGCCGTGGCCCTGGCTCGGGAGGTCGAGCGGCGACTGCCCGACGACGCGACCTGTTCGTGGTGGAAGGAGGAGCGCGGGCAGCGCGTGTTCATCGACTACAACCAGAACCTCTGGGACCGCACCATGGCGTGCGCCTACTCGGTCCGGCCGACGCCGGACGCGCGCGTGTCGCTGCCTTTGACATGGGACGAGGTCGACGACCTCGAGCCGGAGGATGCGACCGTGCAAACGCTGCCCGACCTGCTCGCCCGGCGGGGTGACCCGATCGCCGGCCTCGACGCCGCCGTGGGACGGATCGACGGGCTGCTGGAGCTGGCCGGTCGTGATCGCGCCGCCGGGCTCCCGGACCTGCCGCTGCCGCCGCACTTCCCGAAGCTCGCCCACGAACCGACCCGCGTCCCGCCGAGCCGCGCCGCCGACCGGGACCGATAGCCGGCCCGGGTCAGCCGCCGTCCTCGGCCGGCGGGTCGCCACCGTCCGCGCCGTCCGTTTCGATGTCGTCCCCCCGGCGCTGCCACCACCACAGACCGGCGGCCCCGATGAGCAGCACGACCATCGCGACCCAGTTGTTGCGCGACAGGCCGAAGTAGCGGTCGGCCGTGTCGATCCGCAGGAACTCGATCCAGCCCCGGCCGATGCCGGCGCCGATGGCGTAGACGAAGAACAGCGACCCGCGCCGCAGCCGACTTCGCCGCCCGACGGTGATGATCACGGCGACGAGCCCGAGGTTCCACAGCGACTCGTACAGGAAGGTCGGGTGGAACGTGGACGCATCCTCGAAACCGGGCCGTCGGAAGCCCGGCTCGACCTCGAGCGCCCACGGCAGGTCGGTCGGGCGGCCGTAGAGCTCCTGGTTGAAGTAGTTGCCCCACCGCCCGATGGCTTGCGCCAACGGCAGCGCCGGCGCGACGGCGTCGGCCATCGCGGGCAGGTCCGCCCCCTTGCGATGGACGTAGACGATCACCGAGATCGCCCCGAGCGTCAGCCCGCCGAAGAACGCGAGCCCGCCCTGCCAGATCGCCAGGATGTCCTGCGGCCGCTCGAGGAACCGGTCGAGCCGCGGCAGCACGTACGCAAGCCGCGCCCCGAGGAACCCGCTGACGAGGGCCAGAAGGGCGGCGCGTTCGGCCATCGCGGGGTCACCGCCGTAGGCCTCGTAGCGCGAGATCACCAGACGCAGAGCCAGGTAGGCACCGACCGCGATGAGGATGCCGTACAGGCGCACGTCGAGCGGCCCGAGCTCGAACCCGGACACCGGCGGGGGCGGGATTGCGGCGACGACCGGAGCCACGACGACCTTTCGGGGAACAGGGCAGGCGGGAACCTATCGCGCCGAGCGTCGAGCCGGTCGGGGGCCGCGCTCGTCGGCGCGGCACCGGCCTACACGGCGAACAGCTGCGTGAGCTCGGCCGGAGGTGGGGTGTCGAGCTGGTCGAAGCGGCACGACGACGGCTCGCGGTCGGGGCGCCAGCGTACGAACCGCGCGCCATGCCGGAAGCGGTCCCCCTGGAGCTGGTCGTAGGCGACCTCGGCGACGAGCCGAGGGTGCAGCGGCTCCCACGACGTGTCACGCCCGGTGCTCCACCGGTTCTCGCCCCGGGGGGTGCTGGCACTGCCCGCGCCGTCCAGCCACGGGTGCTCGGCCACCGCGCCGTCCCCGTCGGGACGGACCGACGCCAGCTCGTCCAGCAGCTCGCGGCGCCGCCGGGCCGAGAACGACGACGCCACACCGACGTGGACCAACCGCTCGCCGTCCCACAGCCCGAGCAGCAGCGAGCCCACCCCTTCGCCGTCCTTGTGCCACCGGAACCCCGCCACCACGACGTCGGCGGTGCGCCGCCGCTTGATCTTGGTCAGCGCGCGCCTGCCCGGCCGGTACGCGTCCCCCAGCGGCTTGGCGATCACCCCGTCGAGGCCGGCCCCCTCGAATCGCGCGAACCAGTCCACCGCCGTGCTGGCGTCCCGGGTGGCGGGGGTGAGGTGGACCGGCGCCGCGACGTTCTCGAGGGTCGCCTCGAGCGCGGCGCGTCGATCCGCGAACGGATGCGTCGACAGGTCGTCGTCGCCGAGGGCGAGCAGATCGAATGTGACGTAGCGCGCCGGCGTCTCGGCCGACAGCCGATCGACGCGGGAGGCGGCCGGGTGGATGCGGTCGGTCAGCGCGTCGAAGTCGAGGCGATCGCCCACCGGTACGACGAGCTCCCCGTCCAGCACGATCCGCGCCGGGAGGAGTTCGAGCAACGGGCCGGTGAGCTCCGGGAAGTAGCGCCCCAGCGACTTGCCGCCACGGCTCTGGAGCAGCAGCTCGTCCCCGTCCCGGAACACCAGGCAGCGGAACCCGTCCCACTTGGGCTCGTACAGCAGCTCGCCGGTCGGGACCTCGCTCGCCGCGGTGGCGAGCATCGGCTCGATGGGCGGGGTGAGGGGCAGGTTCACCGTCGCGTCTCCGCCGCCGGCGTCGAGCCGTGCAGCCGGACGCGTCGGGCGCCGCGCAGGGTCTCGTCACGAGGTGAGCGGCCGAGCCCCGGAGCCGTCGGGACGGCGAGGTGGCCGTCGTCGAGCTGGAACGGCTCGGTGAGGTCCTCGGCCCAGTAGCGGTCCGACGCGGAGGTGTCCCCCGGCAGCGTGAACCCCGGCAGGCTCGCGAGGCCGACGTTGGCCGCCCGACCGACGCCGGTCTCGAGCATGCCGCCGCACCACACCGGCACGCCGCGCCGCCGGCACAGGTCGTGGATCCGGACCGACTCGACGATCCCCCCGACGCGTCCGAGCTTGATGTTGATGATCCCGCAGGCCCCGGCGTCGATGGCGTCGCGTGCCTCGACCGCGTCCTCGATGGACTCGTCGAGGCACACCGGCGTGCGCCACCGCGCCGCCATGCGCGCGTGGTCGCGCAACCGGGACGGACCGAATGGCTGCTCGATGAGCTCGAGGCCCATCTCGTCGAGCCGGTCGAGCGCCGCGACGTGCGACGGGTCGTCGGCGTCGTAGCCGGCGTTGGCGTCCACCTGCAGCGGCAGGGCGTCGCCGAAGCGGTCGCGGAGCGCCGCCACGGGTTCGGCGTCGAAGCCCGGCCGCACCTTGATCTTGATGCGGCGATAGCCCTCGTCGAGGTACCCCGCGACCTGCTCGACCAGCTCGGGCACCCCACCGTCCGGGATCCCGACCGACACGCCGGCAGGGACCCGGTCGCGGACCCCACCGAGGTGGGTGGCGAGCGGGATGCCGGCGGTCCTGAGCGCGGCGTCGAGCACGGCCACCTCGAGCGCGGCCCGGGCCATGTGGTGGCCCTTGAACCCGCCGAGCCGTTCGGGGACCTCGTCACCGGCGACGGTGGGGCCGCCGGCCAGGAGCGCCGGCACGAGGTGGTGCTCGAGGACGTGGGCCGCCCCGTCGGTGTACTCGGACGAGTACACGGGCGCGGCCGGGGTGACGCACTCGCCCCACCCGTCGACACCCCGGGCGTCGATGTGGACCAGCAGCACGTCGCGTTCGGTCTGGACGCCGAACGAGGTGCGAAAGACGCGGACCAGCGGGAGCGTGACCCGCACCAGCTCGATGCGGGTCACCTCGACGGCGGGCGGGGACCTCGTCACGGGGCGTCCGCCAGCTCGCGGACCTCGTGGTCGGCGGCCAGCACGTACCAGCCGTCGTGGCTGAAGCCGCTGACCCGGAACCCCGACGACAGTGCCGTGCCGAGGGTGTCGCGCAGTGCGCCCGCCCAGGCGGCTGCCGCGTCGGCGTCGCGGGTGCGCAGCTCCTCGATGTCGGCGGGCACCTGGATCAACCGGCGGGGGACCTCGGACGCCTGCACCCGCGGCCGCAGGTCGTCACCGACACGCAGCACCTCGGCGGCCCCGGCGCGGCGCATGGCCTCCACGTCGGGCTCGGCGGCCCGACCCCTGGCGGCGGCCTCGACCCGGGGTGCGGACAGGTCCCATTCGGCCACGAGCCGATCGGTGGGCAGACCGGCGTTGCGGGCGTCGTCGACGGCCCCGTACACGTCGTGTCGGTAGGCGACGACCTGGGCGCCGAGCACGATGAGGTTGAACGCCGCGTTGCGCCGGACCAGCGGATCGAAGGTCCATCGGACCCGGTCGATGTCGCGCTCGAGGCACCACGCGCGCTGGTGCCACTTCAGCGCCCGACCGACGCCGCGGCCGCTCGCGCCGGCGAGCACGCCGGTGATGTGGGAATGCAGGAAGACGCCGCTCTCGTCGAGGCCGACGAAGGCGGCGGTGGCCCCGACCATGGTTGTGTCCTGGTAGGCGGCCGACACCTGGCCACCGGCGTGGGCGAGGGCGGTGAGCGCCTCGGCGGCCATGATCGCGCCGGCAGCGGCGGATCGCCCCCACACCTCGTCGAACAGGCTCGACACGGCCCGCATCGGCACGTGGTCGTGCAGATCCGCGATCGTCACCCCGGCCCGCTCGGCGCCGGCCACGGCGGTCGCACGTGCCCGCTCGCGTGTCCCGGCACCGCTCACGACCTGCCTTCCCGACCGCCCGAATCGACGGCGCGACGCTACCGGCCCGCGGGGCACCGGGCAGCCCCCGGTTGCGTGCGGCTACCAGGCAACGGCATGCGATAAGCGCACGCAGGCGTGACAGGGGTTTGCTCCGCCTGCTGAGCGCCCTCACACTCGCCAGCCGTGAGCGCCAGGACCGATCTCGTGACACGCCGGCTGTCGGCCGGCGACGGTGCGCTGCGCGCGAGCCGGGCTCTGCTGGGCCTGTTCGTCCTCCTGCTCGTCCTTTGACGCCGCGGCGCCGTCCCGCCCCATCACGACGGTGACCGCGGAGGCCCACCTCGGGGAACGCCGAGAACCCCTCAAAGGACCCGCCGTGTGACACGGCGAAGGAGCAGGAGCCATGGGCAAGCCCGTCGACATCGGGAAGGTCGTCGACACGGCCAGGGCCGTGGGTGACGACGTCACCATCTTCGACACCACCCTCCGGGACGGAGAGCAGTCACCCGGCATCTCGCTGGACGCCCGGGAGAAGGTCGAGATCGCCGAGCAGCTCGCACGGCTGTCGGTCGATGTCATCGAGGCCGGGTTCTCCGCGGCGTCGCCCGGCGACTTCGACGCCGTCAAGGCCGTGGCCGAGATCGTCGGCAACGCGCCCCGCGGTGCGCAGGGCCCGGGCGCAGCGGACGGCGAGACCGACGACCGCGAGCCACCGGTGATCGCCGCCCTGGCCCGGGCGATGGACAGCGACATCGAGGCCGCCGCGAAGTCGCTCGCACCGGCCAAGCACCGCCGCATCCACACCTTCCTGTCCACCTCCGACATCCACCGCAAGTACATGCTCCAGGCGTCGGAGGACGAGATCCTGCAGCAGACGCTGCGCGCGGTCGAGCTCGCCCGCAGCTACGCCGACGACGTCGAGT
>CAZSQF010000144.1:0-7675 GCA_964608935.1 uncultured Actinomycetota bacterium
TACGCCCTGGGCGACGACGACCTGGTCGAGGGCATCGAGCGGATCGCGCGGGCGCTCGAGCGCTGACCCGCGTCACTCCTTGCTGTACGGGGTGCCGATCGCGCCCATGGGCCGCAGGCGTCCGACCAGTCCGGCGACGACGAGGATCGTCACGACGAACGGTGCCGTGAGCATCAGCGTCGACGGGATCGGCACCGGCAGTCGCTGGACGCTGGTCGCGAGGGCGTCCGCGAACCCGAAGATGAGGGCGGCACCGAACGCGCCGACCGGGCTGTGCCGGCCGACGAGCATGGCGGCCAGGGCGATGAACCCACGGCCGCCGGACATCTCGCGCGAGAACTGCCCGACGGCGTCGAGGGTGAACCACGATCCGCCTAGCCCCGCCACCGCACCCCCGAGGATGAGCGCCTTGTAGCGCGTGAGGTGCACGTTGATCCCGACGGTGTCGGCGGCCTTGGGGTGCTCGCCCACCGACCGCAGCCGCAACCCCCAGCGGGTATGGAACAGCGCGTACTGGAGGATGATGACGGCCGCGAACATCGCGAAGCCGAGCACCGTCTGCCGGAACAGGATCGGCCCGATGAGCGGGATCTCGGACAGCACCGGCACGGCCAGCGTGGGGAACCGGATCGGCGTATTGAAGGCTGCCGCCTCGCGCGTGAGCACCTGTGTCGTGAGGAACGACGTCACACCGGTCGCCAGGACGAGCAGCACCACCCCGGACACGATCTGGTCGGCCTTGAACCGGATGCTCAGCGCCCCGAGCATGAACGCGATCAGCATGCCCGCCAGCACGCCACCGCCGAGCCCGATCCAGGCGCTCGCGAACACCGTCGACACGACGGCCGCGGTGAACGCCGACGCGAGGAACTGGCCCTCGATGGCGATGTTGATCACCCCGGAGCGCTCCCCCAGGACCCCGCACAGCGCGCCGAAGGCGATCGGCGTCGCGGCCCGGATCGTGCCCCGCAGCAACGCGATGACCGAGAGGGACGCGTCGGCCGCCGCGTAGATGAGGAAGGCGACCACGAGCAGCCCGGCCACGGCCCCGACCACGGCGACGGCGCGGTCGAACCCGCGCGTGAGCTGCACGACACCGATGGCGGCCACGATCACGGCCAGGGCCCAGACCGCGGGCGTGACGCTGACCACCAGCGCGGGGAGCTGGACCGCCTGGCCGCGGACGTCGCTGAGCACGAACGTCGCCCGGGCGCCGTCGGGGACGCGCGTGAACACGCTCGCCATCAGCACGGCGCACAGGAGCGAGAACGCCCCGAACCGCCGGTTGCGGCGGGTGAGGTCGATCGGCCCCTGCATCGCGAGGGCGGTCATGAGCCCCACCCCTTCGACACCTGGCCGGCGGCGAGGTCGCCGGCCTTGATCCGGAACAGGGCCCGGACCAGGCCAGGCGCGGCGATGAAGACGATGATCAGCGCCTGGATCACGAGCACCAGGTCGAGCGCGGTGCCGGTCTCGGCCTGCATCGCGCGGCCACCGGCACGCATGCTGCCGAACAGCAGCCCGGCCGCGACGGTGCCGCCGACCCCGCCGCGCCCGAGCAGGGCCACGGTGATGCCCTCGAAGCCGATCCCTGCCGAGAAGCCGGGCGTGATGCGCCCCTGGACCCCGAGGATGATCGCGGCCCCGGCGGCACCGGCCAGCGCGCCACCGGTCGTCATGGCCGTCACGATGCTGCGGCCGGGGTTCATGCCGGCGGTCGCCGCCGCATTGGCGTTGAGCCCGACCGCGTTGAGCTCGAACCCGACCGTCGAGCGCTCCATCATCCAGAACACGGCGGCGGCGAGCAGGAACGCGAGGATGATGCCCGCGTTGACGCGCAGGTCGGGCAGCAGCCGCGGCAGCGTGCCCGACGGCTGGACGCTGCGCGAGATCGGGTCGGTGCGGTCCGGTTGCCGGAACAGGGTCGTGGTCAGCAACCACGTCGTCACCAGGATCGCGATGTTGTTGAGCATGATGGTCGAGATGACCTCGTGCGCCCCGGTCCTCGCCTTGAGAATGCCGGGCAGCCAGCCGTAGAGCGCCCCCGCCAACAGGCCGGCGCCGAGGGCGAGCGGCAGGTGGATCACCATCGGCAACCCGGTTAGGGCGAAGCCCACGAACCCACCGACGAGCCCGCCCGCGACGACCTGGCCCTCACCGCCGATGTTGAACAGCCCGGTCCGCAGCGGCACGGCCACGGCCAGGCCCGTGAGGATCAGCGGGGTGGCGGCGACGAAGGTCTCCGACACCTGGCGCAGACCCCCGAAGGCGCCCCGGAACATCGCGGAGTAGGCCCCGGCGATCACCTCCCACGCGTTGGCGAAGGTGTCGCTCGGGCGTGCGGTGAAGTAGCCGAGCGCCTCGCGGGTCGCGTCGTCCGAAACGGCGATGATGGCGGCACCGATGACCAGTGCCGAGGCGATCGCCAGGATCGTGACGAGCACGCTCGTCCCGGTCACCGCCGCGACGAACCGTTCGGTGAAGCTGGCCCCGAGCTCGACCGTCTTGGCGTCGAGCTCGCGTTCTGCGGCCGCTTCGACCTCGGCCTGGACGATCTCGCGCTCGACGTCGAGCACCTGGGCGTCGCCGCCGGCGGGGTCCTCGGGGCCGTCGGGGCCGTTGTGGTCGTCCATGCTCACGCGCTCTCCCCCAGCGCCTCGCTCGGATCGGCGCCGGCCATCATCAGGCCGACGGCGTCCTTCGACACCGGCATGTCGAACGGTCCGACCAGCCGTCCCTGGAACATCACCGCGACGCGGTCGGCCAGCGCCAGCACCTCGTCCAGCTCTGAGGACACCAGCAGCACGGCCGTGCCCTCGTCGCGCTTCGCGACCAGCTGCTTGTGGATGTACTCGATCGAGCCGACGTCGATGCCCCGCGTCGGCTGGGACGCCACGAGCAGGTCGATGGGTCGGTCGAACTCGCGCGCCACGACGACCTTCTGCTGGTTGCCGCCCGACAACGAGCTGGCCGGGGTCGCGATGGACGGCGTCCGGATGTCGAACGAGCTCACCAGCCGCTCGGCGTGCTGGGCGATGGTCACGAACTGGAGCGTCCCACGCCGGGCGAAGGGCTCGGCGTCCCACATGTTCAGGACCAGGTTCTCGGCGATCGAGAACTCGCCCACGAGCCCGTCGCGGCCCCGGTCCTCCGGCACGTGCCCGACGCCCCCGCGGAGCACCTGCTTGCGGGTGCGGCCGGCCACGGGCTCGCCGCCGATCGTCACCGAGCCGCCTGTGATCGGCTCGAGACCGGTGAGCGCCCGCACGAGCGGCGTCTGCCCGTTGCCCTCGACACCGGCGACCGCGACGATCTCGCCCCGTCGGACCTCGAGGTCGACGTCCTGGACCACGGGGGTGCCGGTCGTGTCCAGCACGCTCAGGTCGTTTACCTCGAGCACGGGGTCGGCCGGCGTCGCCGTCGGCTTGTCGACGACCAGCTCGACCGGGCGGCCCACCATGAGGTTGGCCAGCTCCTGCTCGGTGGCCTCCCGGGGGTCGGCCGTCCCGACGATCCGCCCCCGCCGCAGCACGCTCACCCGGTCCGCGATGGCCTTGTGCTCGCGCAGCTTGTGCGAGATGAACACGATCGAGCGCCCCTCCTCGCGGAAGGCCTTGATCGCCTCGAAGAGGTCGTCGATCTCCTGCGGTGTGAGCACCGCGGTGGGCTCGTCCAGGATCAGCAGGCGCGCGTCGCGATACAGGGCCTTGAGGATCTCGACCCGCTGCTGGACGCCGACGGGCAGGTTCTCCGTGAGTGCGTCTGGGTCGACCGGGAGGCCGCTGCGTTGGGCCAGGTCGCGCACCTCGCGCGCGGCGCGGGCACGGTCCAGCCGGCGGAGCCCGGTGAGCTGCTCGACACCGAGGACGATGTTCTCGGCCACCGTGAACACCGGCACGAGCATGAAATGCTGGTGCACCATCCCGATGCCGGCGGCGATGGCGTCACCCGGATCGTCGAACTCGATGGGCTCGCCATCGATGCGGATCTCGCCCTCGTCGGCCGTGTAGAGGCCGTAGAGGATGTTCATCAGGGTCGATTTGCCGGCCCCGTTCTCGCCGAGCAGGCCGTGGACCTCGCCCTCTTCGACGGTCAGGTCGACGTGGTCGTTGGCGACGACACCCGGAAAGCGCTTGGTGATGCCCTCGAGCTCGAGGCGCACGCTATCGACCTCCTGGTCCGCCGACGTGTGCCGTCCGGACGCGGACGCTAGCGCCCCGCGGGCCAAGAGGGAGGGGTGCTCGGTTTTCCGAGCACCCCTCCCCGACCGTCATCGGTCGTCCGTCGCGATCAGTAGTCCGCGGGGTCGACCGAGATCTCCCCGGCCATGATCCCTTCGCGGAGCTCCTGGAGCCGGTCCTTGACCTCGTCGGGAACCGTGTCCTCGTGGTCGTGGAACGGTGCGATGCCCACGCCCTCGTTCTCGAGCGTGCCGACGAACAGGCCACCCTCGAAGCGACCCTCGACCGCCGCCTGGACGGTGTCGAACGCGGCGTTGTCCATCCGCTTCATCACCGAGGTCAGCATCAGCGAGCTGTACTGGGGCACCGAGACGAAGCCGTCGGTGTCGACCCAGATCATGAGGCCCTCGCCGAAGTCCTCGAGTGCCGTCGCGGTGCCGAGGCCGACCGCGCCGGCGACCGGCATGACGATGTCGGCGCCCTCCTGGAGCAGCGAGTCGGTCACGTTACGGCCGTCGTCCTGCGACTCGAAGTTGCCGGTGAACAGCCCGTCCTCGCCGTCCCAGCCTTCGACGACGACGTCGGTGCCGTGCTCCTGGTTGTAGTACTCGACGCCGGCGAGGTAGCCGTCCATGAAGATGGACACGGTCGGGATGTTGATGCCGCCGTAGGTGCCGACGATGCCGGTCTCGGTCGTGCCGGCACTGACGTAGCCGGCGAGGAACGCGGCCTGGTCGGTGTCGAACACGATCTCACTCAGGTTGTCGTAGGTGTCCTCGTAGGCGAAGTCCACGATCGCGAACAGCTGGTCGGGGTTGGCCTGTGCGGCCGCCTCGGTCGCCTCGCCGAGCAGGAACCCGACCGTGACGATCAGGTCGCAGTCCTGGTCGATGAACGACTCGATGTTGGGCTCGAAGTCGGCTTCCGACTGCGACTCGAGCACGGCGATCTCGACGCCGAGCTCGGCCTCTGCGCGCTCGAAGCCCTCCCACACCGTCTGGTTGAAGGAGCGGTCGTCCACGCCGCCGGTGTCGGTGATCTGGCAGGCCCTGAAGTCGACCGCGTCGGCCGGCTCGTCGGCCGGCTCGTCGGTGTCGGGCTCGTCGGTGTCGTCGGCCGGCTCGTCGACGGCCTCGGGGGCGTCGTCCTCAGGCGCTTCGCCGCACGCTGCCAGGGCGAGAGCCCCGGCGAGTGCGATGGCGATCGCGCGACGCGAAGTCCTTCTCATCGCTGGTTCCTTGTCCTCCCGTCCGGCGACGCTCGCATGCGCGAGGTTTGCGACGGACCTGTTGGGATGTTCCTCGACGGCGACCGCGGGGGAATCCGGGTGCCGGATATCGACAGCCGACACTGTACTACCTGGCTCGTAGAGTCGCGTCACATCGACACGGACGTCCGCCGGGCGCACTCGTCACACGAGGTAGCGGATCTCGCCGTCGGATGCCTCGACGACCGCACGCAGTGCCTCGTGGAGCCGCCGGTGGCGGTCTCGGAAGCGTTCCACCTCGGGGTCGCCGTCGGTGACGGCCTGTGGGGCGTCGCTCTCACCCGGCTCGTCGCTGGCCATCAGCGCCTCGAGGGCCGCGTCCCAGTCGGCGCTGCGGGCGGCGAGCCTGAGCCGCAACGACGGCGCCTGGACCAGCGCCCGCTCGAGATCCTGGACGATGGCCACGACCACGTCGGTCGAGGTCCGCACGCCGGGTTGCGCCAGCAGGCGCAGGGCCTGGAGCTTGCGCATGGCAAGCGCTGCGATCATGGTGGGGTCGCTCAGGCCCATCACGGCGGCGTCGACGTCGCCGAGCGGGAGGCTGACCTCGTCCGGGACCGCGAACCAGTCCTTGAGCGTGTCGAACAGCTCCTGGCTGACGTCGTGGAGGGCCAGGAGCTCCTCGGGCTTGTCGATCGTCTCCACTGGCAACCTCACGGCGCGAGCAGGGGCGCCCAGCGTAGGCGCGGCCCCCGGTCGCTCGCCCGGCGGCAGCGGTCGGACCCTTCAGTCCTGGTCGGGCAGCCCGGGACAGTCGACACGTTCGGCCGTCCGGGCCGCCACCTCGGCGATGACCTCCGGGGTGGCCACACCGCCGGCCTCCGCGAGCGCCTCACGGTCCAGGCACACGACCATGAGCGAGGTCGCCCGCGGATCGACCCCCGGCGCGTCGGTCTCGAACCGCTCGACGCTGACGACCATCGTGGGCGAGCGCTTGGACACCATCTGGGCCACCAGCGGGCGCACGTCGGTGTCGAACGCCTCCGCGGCCGCGGCCCGTGCGTCGAGGCGCGCCTGCGCGTCCGCGGGGGCCTCACCGAGCTCTCGCAGCGACACGTAGCCCGCGAGGTGGCGCGCCTGCCCGTTGAGGATCAGCTCGAGCCCCATGTCGATCGTGCCGCGCAGCTCGTCGGCGCCGGTGGCGACCCCGTCGTCGAAGGTCTCGAGGGGGAACGCGAGGTCGTGCGCCTCGGCGGCGGCGAGGGCGCTGGTGCCGTGCCAGATGTCGAGCCAGCCGCGGGCGACGAGCGCGACCGCCTCGGGGACCGGGCCGTCGGCGTCGTCCGCGTCCACGAACAGCCGACGCAGGTCGCCTTCGACGGTGTCGAGCACCGCACGGACGCTGCCGGCGTCGCCCGAGAGCTCGCCCCAGGTCTCCTCGGCGTCGATCTCGACGTCGGTGGGCGGGACGGTGTCGGGCAGCTGCGTCTCGAGGTCGTCGAGCCGTTCGAGGAGGGCGGTCGGATCGGTCCCGCCGGCGTCCTCGTCCTGCTGGGCGAGGGCCGTGGTCACCCCGAACGCGGCCACGGCGAGTGCTGCGACGACGGCCACGACCGTCCTCGCCCTGCGGGTGGAGCTCACGACGTCCTCCTCGTCCTACGGACCCTCGCCCGACCCCCGGGGCGCGTGTCGGGCCCCTCGGAGCCGTATCGGCACGTTCCGACCCCGACTCGAGGCCCAGTTCGTACGCGCGCGCACTCGGGTGCACATCTGCAACGCTACGTGACGCGAACATCGTTGGGAAGCGTCCGGCACACGTTGTGCTGCCGTCGGGTCAGTAGCGGTAGGTGTCGTCCTTGTACGGCCCGTCGACGGACAGGCCAAGGTAGTCCGCCTGCTCCGGGGTCAGCGCGGTGAGGTTCGCGCCGATGCGCTCGAGGTGGAGCCGTGCCACCTCCTCGTCGAGGTGCTTGGGCAGGACGTACACCTCGTGCTTGTAGTCCTCGTTGCGGCGCCACAGCTCGATCTGGGCCAGGACCTGGTTGGTGAACGAGGTCGACATCACGAACGAGGAGTGGCCGGTGGCGTTACCGAGGTTCACGAGCCGCCCTTCGGACAGCAGGATCACGCTGCGGCCGTTGGGCAGGTGGACCATGTCGACCTGGGGCTTGATGTTGGTCCAGTCGTACTCGCGCAGCGCGGCCGTGTCGATCTCGGTGTCGAAGTGGCCGATGTTGCACAGGATCGCATGATCCTTCATGCGCAGCACGTGGTCGCGGGTGACCAC
>CAZSQF010000145.1:0-7672 GCA_964608935.1 uncultured Actinomycetota bacterium
ACCTACGCTTCTGGCTCCGGAGGCCAGTGCTCTATCCACTGAGCTACGGGGGCGTGCGCGGCGGGCCAACGTACCACGCGCCCCTCCGGCGACTGATCCCCCGGCTACGGTGCGCTGGCTTCGAGGAGGCAGCCGTGGCCCGTGTGCTCGTGGTCGACGACGACCCGGCGATCGTCCACCTGCTCGAGCTCAACCTCGCGCTCGAAGGGCACGACCCGGTCAGCGTCACCGACGGACGCGAGCTGCTCGATCGCATGCGGAAGGTGCGCCCCGACGTAGTGCTGCTCGACATCATGCTGCCGTATGTGGACGGCTGGCAGCTGTGCGAGCAGATCCGCGCGGCCGGTGACCTCGCGGCGATTCCGGTCGTCTTGCTGACGGCCCGCGCACAGTCGGCCGACATCGAGCGGGGCAAGGCGGTCGGCGCCGACGCCTACGTGACCAAGCCCTTCGACCCGATGGAGGTCATCGCCTGGGTCGAGCGGCTCGAGGCCGGGCGCCCCTGACCGGGTTCGTCCCCTCACCTGCACCCCGTACGCTCCCCGCGCCCGTCCGATCGCCACCCATCAGAGACACGCCATGGCCAGCCCCGACCTCGTGGATCCGGTCCTCGCGGACCTCGCGGCCCGCGTGCGCGCCGCGCTGAGCGCCGCGGGGCTGCCCGACGCGGATCCCGACCTCGAAAAGCCCAAGCAGCCCGAGCACGGCGACTGGGCGACGACGGTGGCGATGCGGCTGGCCAAGCCGGTCCAGCGTGCCCCCCGCGACATCGCGCAGGCCGTGGTCGACCACCTCGAGCCGCCGGCCGCGGTCGCCGAGGTGTCGATCGCCGGTCCGGGGTTCGTCAACTTCCGGCTCGCCCATCGCTATCACGAGGACCTCGTCCGCCGGGTGGTCGCGGCAGGGCCGGACTTCGGTCGGCGCCGGCGCGCGGGCGCCGACCGCGAGACGATCAACGTCGAGTTCGTGTCGGCCAACCCCACCGGCCCGCTGCACGTGGGCGCCGGTCGATGGGCCGCGACCGGGGACGCGATCTCCGCCCTGCTGGAGGCCGACGGTCACGCGGTCGTCCGCGAGTACTACGTCAACGACGCTGGCGAGCAGGTACGCCGGTTCGGCGAGTCGGTCGTGCTCGTGGCCCGCGGTGAGGAGCTGGCCGACACCCACTACCGGGGCGCCTACGTGCGCGAGATCGCCGAGCAGCTGCGCGCCGACCACGGCGATGAGGTCTACACGACCCCGCCCGACGTACCGATCGACCTCGGCGGCGGGAGCGTCGACCACGCCGGCGGCCCCGGTGGCGGCCTGGTCGAGGATCAGGCGCCGTCAGGCGCCGACCCACGCGTCGACGCCGGGATCAGCGCACGCGTCGGGGTCCTCGCCGTCGAGGCGATGCGCCGGCGCATCGAGGCGCAGCTCCACCAGCTCGGCGTCGACTTCGACGTGTGGTTCAGCGAGCGCACCCTCCACGAGAACGGCATCATCGAGGCCACGGTGGGCCAGCTCGCCGCCGACGGTCGCACCTACGAGGCCGACGGTGCCGTGTTCCTCGGCACGAGCCAGTTCGGCGACGACAAGGATCGGGTGCTGATCCGCTCCGACGGCCGACCGACCTACTTCGCGGCCGATTGCGCCTACATGCGCGAGAAGTGGTCGCGCGCGGACCGGCTGTACTACCTCCTCGGTGCCGATCACCACGGCTACGTGGGTCGGCTCAAGGCGGCTGCGGCGTGCCTCGGCATCCCGCCGGAGCAGATCGAGATCCGCATCGGCCAGCTCGTCAACCTCCTGCGCGGCGGCGTCCCGGTGCGCATGTCGAAGCGCGCCGGCGAGGCGGTCGACCTCGACGAGGTGGTGGGGGAGGTCGGCGTCGACGTGACGCGCTACCACTTCCTGCGGCAGGGACTCGACACGACGGTCGACTTCGACCTCGCCGAGGTCGCCCAGCAGTCGATGGAGAACCCGGTCTACTACGTCCAGTACGCCCATGCCCGCATCAGCTCGCTGATCCGCACCGCCGACGAACGCGGCTTCGACCACGGCCGGATCGAGGACGCCGACCTGTCACGGCTCGACCACCCGGCCGAGCTCGAGCTCATGACGGCCATGGCGCAGCTTCCCCTCGTGGTGGCGGAGGCGGCCGAGCTCCGGGCGACGCAGCGGCTCGCGCGCCACGCCGAGGAGCTGGCCGGCACCTTCCACCGCTTCTACACCGAATGCCGCGTCCTCATCGACGGCGACGAACCGCTGGGTCGGGCGCGCTACTGGTTGGCGGTCGCCGCCAGGCAGGTGCTGGCCAACGCCCTGTCGCTGCTGCGCGTCAACGCCCCGGAACGGATGTAGCCGTGCCCGGACCCTGGCCCCTGACCGCCGACCGCAACGCCGCCGGCGTCCTCACCCTCGGTGGCGTGGCCGTGACGGACCTGGCCGCGCGCTACGGGACCCCGCTGTGGGTCGTGGACGAGGCCGATGTGCGCGAACGCTGCCGGCGGTACGTCGCCGGCTTCCCCGGCGTCGACGTCGCGTATGCCTCCAAGGCGTGGTGCACCGTAGGGATCCTGCAGGTCGTGGACGAGGAGGGCCTGTGGATCGACGTCGCCTCCGGCGGTGAGCTCCACACGGCGTTGGTCGCGGGCGTCGAGCCCGAGCGGCTGATCCTGCACGGCAACAACAAGTCCGAGGCCGAGCTCGACCGGGCGCTGGAGGTCGGTGTCGGGCGGATCGTCGCCGACTCGCTCGAGGAGCTCGACCGGCTGGAGCGCCTCGCCGCCGGCCGGGGCGTGACCGCGCCCGTGTGGCTGCGCATCACCCCCGGCATCGACGCGCACACGCATGAGTACGTGCGAACCGGCCACGACGACGCCAAGTTCGGCTTCACCCTGTCGCTCGGCCTGGCCGACGAGGCACTGCTGCGGGCTCGCGACCTCGCGCACGTCGACCTGCTCGGGATCCACGCGCACATCGGGTCCCAGATCTTCGGCACCGATCCCTTCGTCGCCAACGTCGAGGTCATGCTCGAGCTGTTGGCGCGGTGGCGCGACGAGCACGGGGTCGCGTTGGGGGAGCTCAACCTCGGTGGTGGGATGGGCATCCCCTACACCCATGAGGACCATCCCGTGGAGGTGGAGCGCTACGGCCGGGCCGTGCTCGATGCGGTCGACGGGCGGTGCGCCGACCTCTCCCTGCCGCGTCCCCGGCTGCTGGTCGAGCCGGGCCGGGCCATCGTCGCCCCGTCCACCGTCACCGTCTACGAGGTCGGGACGATCAAGGCGCTGCCGGGGCTGACGACCTGGGTGAGCGTCGACGGGGGCATGAGCGACAACATCCGGCCGGCCCTCTACGGCGCCGAGCACGAGGTCACCCTCGCGAGCCGGACCAGCCCTGTGGGCCCGCGCGCGGTCACCGTGGTGGGCAAGCACTGCGAATCCGGAGACCTGGTGCGCGAGCACGCCCCGCTGCCGGGCGACCTCGCCGTCGGCGACCTCCTGGCGGTCGCGGCCACCGGGGCCTACACGGAGGCGATGGCGTCGAACTACAACCGCCTGCCGCGTCCAGCGGCCGTGCTGGTGCGCGACGGCGAGACGCGTGAGCTGGTCCGCCGCGAGACCCTGGACGACCTGGTCCGCCGCGACATCCCGCTGTCGTGACCGAACCTGGGCTCAGGCCCAGCTTCTGTCCGGCGCGGGCGGCGCGACCCGTCGTGAGTGTCAGAACCTGGGCTCAGGCCCAGCTTCTGTCTGGCGTGCCGGCACGTCGCGCTCGGCGCACCGCGGCGTGCGACCCTCGCGCCCGGGCGATTCCGCACGACGGCGCGCGAGCCGTCGCCGTACGGTTGGCGCCGGCGGCTCGAGGGTGTGGAGGTCGACGGTGATGGCGGACATCGTCCCGACGGAGCGGATCCGGAACGTGCTGGTGCTCGGGCACACCGGCACCGGCAAGTCGACGCTGGTCGAGGCCATGCTCACGGTGGCCGGCCACGGCGCCGCGCACGGCGACGGGTGCCCGACGGTGGACCACGAACCCGAGGAGCGCGAGCGCGGCCATTCGCTGTCGCTGTCGCTCGCGAGCCTCGTCTTCGACGGCGTCAAGCTCAACCTGCTCGATGCGCCAGGTGGAGGGGAGGTGCTCGGCGACGCGTATCCGGCCCTGCTGGCGGCCGACGTGGCGGTGTTCGTCGTCGATGCCGCCGTGGGGGTGCAACCCCAGCACGAGGAGCTGTGGCGTGCATGCGAGACCCGGGGCCTGCCCCGGGTCGTCTTCTTGAACAAGCTTGATCTCGAACGTGCCCGCTATCAGCACAACGTCGACGACCTGCGGACTCGCTACGGCAAGCTGCTCGCGCCGATCCACATGCCCCTCGGCATCCACGACAAGTTCGACGGCGTCATCGACCTGCTGCACTTCCGGGCCGTGCAGTTCGAGGACGGCCGGCGTACGGAGGGCGAGGTCCCCGACGAACGTCGCGACCAGGCCGAGCGCAACCGGGAGGCGCTGGTCGAATCGGTCGTCGAGAACGACGACGATCTGCTCGAGCGCTACCTGGAGGGCGACCTGCCTTCGACCGACGAGATCGCGGAGCTGTTCGCGCACGGCGTCGCCGAGTGCGGCTTCTTCCCCCTGCTGTGCGGGTCGGCCAGCGAGCGCATCGGGGTCGAGCTCCTGCTCCACTTCCTCGTCGAGGAATGTCCGTCGCCCGCCGAGGCCGCGCACCCGCTGCCCCACGACGGCCCGACCGTCGCCTACGTCGCCAAGACCTTCTCCGACCAGTACGTGGGTCGGATCAACCTGCTCCGGATCCTGTCGGGCGAGCTCCACGTCGACGACGAGCTGACCTGTACACGCACCGGCGAGGCGCAACGGCTCCACCACCTGTTCTCGCTCCGGGGCCGTGAGCAGCTCCCGGTCGAGGGCGCCGCGGCCGGGGACATCGTGGCCGTGGCCAAGCTCGACGACGTGTCGACCGGCGACCTGCTGTCGGTCGATGGCGTGGAACCCGAGATCGATCGCCCGGCGGCGCCGACCGGGTTCCACCGTGTCGTGCTGTCGCCGGCGTCGGCGGCCGACGACGACAAGCTGTCGGCGGCGCTCCAGCGCATGATCCAGGAGGACCCCTCGATCCGCATGACGGTCGACCCGGAGGCCGGCACGCGCATCCTCAGCTTCCTCGGCCCGATCCACGTCGACGTCGCCGTCGAGCGGCTCCAGCGCAAGCACGGGGTCCAGGTCGAGGTCGAGCCGGCCCCGATCAACTACCTCGAGACGATCCGCCACGCGAGCCACGGGATCGGCAAGCACGTCAAGCAGACCGGCGGTCACGGTCAGTACGGCGTCGCCCAGATCGAGCTGTGGCCACTCGCCCGCGGGGAAGGCTTCGTGTTCGAGAACGCGATCGTCGGCGGCGTCATCCCGAACCAGTTCATCCCCTCGGTCGAGAAGGGGATCCGCGAGGCCATGCGCAACGGCTCGCTGGCCGGCTACCCGGTCGTCGACGTCGGTGTCCGGCTCGTCGACGGCAAGCACCACTCGGTCGACTCGTCGGACGCGGCGTTCCAGATGGCGGGCATCCTCGCCTTCCGCAACGCCGCCGAGCAGGCCGATCCGGTGCTGCTCGAACCCCTCAACGAGCTCGAGCTCACGGTCCCCGACGACCTCACGGGCGCGGTGATGTCGGACCTGTCGGGCCGCCGCGGGCGGATCCTCGGGACCGATGCGGCCGACCACGGTCGCACCCTGGTCCGTGCCCACGCCCCGGAGGCGGAGCTGACCACCTTCGCGGCCGAGTTCCGTGCGTTGACCAGCGGCCGCGGTGAGCTGGCCATGCGCTACAGCCACCACCAGGAGATGCCGGACAACGTGGCACGGCGCCTGCTGGGCCAGCTCCAGGACGCCTGAACCGCCGCCAGCCCCACCGCAGCCGTCCGGTGGGCGGAGGCGGCCGAGGTAGGCTCCCGGCCCGTCCGTCCCGACCACGAGGGGCCGGCCTTGGACCAGGTCATCCGCATCGGCTTGCTCGGCTGTGGCACGGTCGGAGCCGGTGTTGTGACGATCCTGGCCCGCGAGGCGGACGACATCACCGCGCGCACCGGCGCCAAGCTCGAGGTGACCCGGGTGGCCGTGCGCGACCCGGCCCGCGACCGCGGGCTGCCCCTCGCGCCGACGGTGTTCACCGACGCACCGCTGGAGGTCGTCGAGGCGAGCGACGTCGATGTGGTGGTCGAGGTGATGGGTGGCCGGGCACCCGCCGGCGACCTGATCCGCCGGGCGCTGCAGCTCGGCAAGCCCGTCGTCACCGCGAACAAGGAGCTGCTCGCCGACGAGGGGCCCGAGCTGTACGAGGCGGCGCGGGCCGCGGGGGTCGACCTCGCCTACGAGGCGGCGGTCGCCGGCGCGATCCCGATCATCAAGCCGCTCAAGGAGTCGCTGGCGGGGGACCGGATCAACCGGGTCGTCGGGATCCTCAACGGCACCACCAACTACATCCTCACGCGCATGACCGAGGAGGACGCGGCCTACGAGGATGTCCTGGCCGACGCGCAGCGTCTGGGCTACGCCGAGGCGGATCCGGCGGCCGATGTCGGCGGCCACGACGCCGCCGCGAAGACCGCCATCCTCGCGTCGCTGGCGTTCGACACCGCCGTCCACGGCGACGACGTCTACCGCGAGGGCATCGAGCGGGTCACCGCCACCGACATCCGCGTCGCCGACCGGCTCGGCTACGTCATCAAGCTGGTCGGGATCGCCCACGAGTCCGAGGACCAGGTCGCGGTCCGCGTCCACCCCGCGTTCCTCCCGAAGACCCATCCGCTGGCGGCGGTCCGCGACGCCTTCAATGCGGTCTACGTCGAGGCCGACGCCGCGGGGGAGCTGATGTTCTACGGGCGCGGCGCCGGTTCGCTCCCGACCGGCTCGGCGGTTGTGGGTGACGTCATCGACGTGGCGCGCAACCTGCTCCAGACCGCCCGGGGCGCCGCCGAGACCGCCCACCGCGGCAAGCGGCTGCGTCACATCGGCGACCTCCAGACCCAGTACTACGTGCTCCTCGACGTCGAGGACCAGCCGGGGGTGCTCGCCGAGGTCGCCCGCACCTTCGGCGATCACGACGTGTCGATCGCCCAGGTCTGGCAGGAGGGCAGCGGCGGCTCGGCGCAGCTCGTGCTGGTCACCCACCGGGCCCGCGAAGGCGCCCTGCGGGCGACGGTCGACGCGCTCGGCAAGGCGTTGAGCGTCCGCAGCGTGGCCAGTGTGCTGCGGGTCGAGGCCGAGGTGTTCGCCTCATGACGTCGGGGGGCGCGCACGTCTGGCGCGGCATCATCGAGGAATACCGTGCCCGCATGCCGGTCGAGGACGACACGCCGGTCGTGACCCTCCGCGAGGGCGGCACCCCGCTGATCGTCTCGGAGGAGCTGTCCGAGCTGACCCGCTGCGAGGTGCACCTGAAGTTCGACGGAGCCAACCCGACCGGGTCGTTCAAGGACCGTGGCATGACCACGGCGATCACCAAGGCGGTCGAGAAGGGCGCCCAGGCGGTGATCTGCGCCTCGACCGGCAACACGTCGGCGTCCGCTGCCGCCTACGCCGGCAAGGCCGGGTTGACGTGTGGCGTGATCGTGCCGAAGGGCAAGATCGCCATGGGCAAGCTCGCCCAGGCGCTCGTGCACGGGGCTGAGGTCAT
>CAZSQF010000146.1:0-7653 GCA_964608935.1 uncultured Actinomycetota bacterium
GACACGATCCACTGGACCTGCTCGGCGGACGAGGTCTCGTAGATCGGGACGGTCACGCCACCGACGGACCAGATCGCGTAGTCGAGCACGGTCCATTCGAGCCGGCTCGACGAGTAGATGCACACCCGCTGGCCGTGCTCGACACCGATCCCGATGAGACCCTTGGCGGCGGCGCTCACCGCGTCGGCGAACTGCCTCGTGCTCCACTCGGCGAACTGGTCCCCCACGCGGTGGGCGAGGGCCGGTCGCTCCGGGTGGGTTCGAGCCGCCTCCCAGAGGGAACGGGTGAGGTTCTCGTCGGGAGCAACCGCCACTTCTCCGGGGCTCGTGTACTCCTGCATGACCCCTCCTCGTGGGGACCGGGCGCCACGAGGAGGGTAGCAAGCAGGCTCACCGGTCCGGCCGGCGGCAGTGGGGGCGGCTGGGCGTTGCCCGCACCGTGCGCGGATCAGTCACAGTAGCGCCCTAGATTGACCGTCCGCCGTCACCCCACCGCGAGGCACCATGACGAGATCCGCTCACAGCCGGGGCGCCGTGCGCGAGAACCTGACCAGAGAGGACGCCCGTGACCGGGCCGACCGCCTGTCGGACGTGATGACGTCGGTCCGCCTCGATCTCACCGACGGGGAGGACACGTTCCGGTCCGACACCGAGCTGACCTTCCGCGTGTCGCGGGAGGGCGACTCGTTCGTCGACCTCACCGCCGAGGCGGTCGAGCGGGTCGACCTCGACGGCGAGCGGCTCGACGGAGACCTGATCGAGCCGACCCGGATACGGCTGCCGGGCCTCACGCCCGGCGAGCATCATCTCCGGGTCGTCTCGCGGCAGGCCTACCAGCACGAGGGGAAGGGGCTGCACCGTTTCGTGGACCCCTCCGACGGTCGGGTCTACCTCCACAGCCAGTTCGAGCCATTCGACGCCCATCTCGTCTACGCCTGCTTCGACCAGCCGGACGTGAAGACGACCTTCGACCTGGCCGTCGACGCTCCCCATGAGTGGGTCGTGGTGTCGAACGGCCGCTGCGTCGACCACCCCGACGGCGGCCTCGCCGGCCTGTGGAGGTTCGAGGTCACGCCCCGGATCCCGACCTACATCACCGCGGTCGTGGCCGGGCCCTACACCGCCGTCCACGATCGGCACGGCAAGACCGACCTCGGCCTCTACGTCCGGCGCTCGCTCGCGGAGCACCTCGATGCGGACGAGATCTTCGAGGTCACCCGGCAGGGGCTCGACTTCTTCGAGCGGGTGTTCGACCAGCCGTATCCGTTCGACAAGTACGACCAGCTGTTCGTGCCGGAGTTCTCCGCCGGCGCCATGGAGAACCCGGGCTGCATCACCTTCACCGAGACCTACGTGTTCCGCTCGAAGGTGACCGACGCGCTGCGGGAGCGTCGTGCCGAGACCATCCTCCACGAGATGGCCCACATGTGGTTCGGCGACCTCGTGACGATGCGCTGGTGGGACGACCTGTGGCTCAACGAATCCTTCGCCACGTTCATGTCGGTGCTGGCGCAGGCCGAGGCCACCCGCTGGCGCCAGGCGTGGGTGACGTTCCTCGATTCGGAGAAGGCCTGGGCCAAGGCGCAGGACCAGCTGCCCTCCACCCATCCGGTCGCGGACCGCATGCCGGATGCCGAATCGGTCCACCAGAACTTCGACGGCATCACCTACGCCAAGGGAGCGTCGGTGCTGCGGCAGCTGGTCGCCTGGGTCGGCCAGGACGCGTTCCTGGCCGGGTGCCGTGACTACTTCGCCCGCCACGCATGGGGCAACACCGAGCTGGACGACTTCCTGGCCGCCCTTGAACGCGCCAGCGGTCGCGAGCTCAGCGGCTGGCGCGACGAGTGGCTGTTGACGACCGGCATCAACACCCTCACCCCGGAAGTCACGATCGCTCCGGACGGAACCTACGACCAGGTGGCGATCGTGCAGACCGCGCCGACGCCGCCGTGGGCGTCCGTGCCGGGCGTGACGGCTCCCGAACCGATCCTCCGTCGCCACCGCGTCGCGATCGGGGTCTACCGCCACGGCGACCAGGGCCTGGTGCGCACCGAGCGGGTCGAGCTCGACCTGACGGGCGAACGCACCGTCGTCGACCAGCTCACCGGCGTCGCAGCCGGCGACGTCCTGCTCGTCAACGACGACGACCTCACCTACGCCAAGGTCACGCTCGACGAACCCTCGACCGACGTGCTCACCGACCGCCTGTCAGCACTCACGGAGGCGCTGCCCCGCGCGCTGGTCTGGAGCACGACCTGGGACATGGTGCGGGACGGAGACCTGGCGGCCCGGCGGTTCGTGGAGCTCGTGGAGCGCAACGTGGCGCGCGAGAGCGAGGTCGGCGTCGTCCAACGGCTGCTGGACCGGGCGGTCATGGCCGCGACCCGCTACGCCGACCCGGCCCACCGCGACGCCCTGTTGGGCTCGCTCGTACGACACGCTCGGTCCGCGACCGAGTCGTCGGCTCCCGGGAGCGACCACCAGCTCGCCTTCGCCCGTCACTGGGCCGAATGCGCGCGAACAGCCGCCGAGGTGGCCGACGTGCGACGGCTCCTGGACGGCGATCTGATCCTCGACGGCCTGACCATCGACACCGACCTGCGCTGGCACCTGGTCCGGAGCCTGGCTCGGGCCGGCGCCATCAGCGCCGACGTGGTCGATGACGAGCTCCGCCGCGACGACACCGACCTCGGCCGGCGCCAGGCAGCCACCGCCCACGCGGCCCGCCCGGTGCCCGACGCCAAGGAGGCTGCCTGGCGTCGGCTGCTGGACGACACCGGGTTGTCGCACACGATGTCGCGGCAATTGTGGACCGGCTTCAACCACGTCGACCAGGAGGAGGTCCTGGCTCCCTACGTCGACCGCTACTTCGACGTGCTCGACGAGGTGTGGGAGGCCCGATCCCTGGACTGGGCGATCGAGTTCTCCACGGCGATGTTCCCCCACCACGGCGCGAGCCCGAGCCTGCTCGACCGCGTCGATGCCGTGCTCGCCGACACGCAGCTCCCGCGACCGCTGCGGCGTGTGCTGCTCGAACAGCGCGACACGCTCGCCCGCACGCTCGATGCCCGGGCGCGGGACCGTCGCGAGGACGCCTGACCGCCGCCGAGGCGACCGCTACGGTGCCCCCGACCGTGACCAAGGACGCCCGTGGACGTCTTCAGGGAGCTGGTCGACGGCAATCGGGCGTACGTCGCCGAGGGCCGGCACCGGGACCTGCCCGTCGAGCCCCAACGAGCGCTGGCCATCGTGACCTGCATGGATGCGAGGATCGACGTGTACGCGGCGCTCGGACTCGACCTCGGCGATGCCCACGTGCTGCGCACCGCCGGTGCACGGCTCACCGAGGACGTCCTCCGCTCGCTGACGCTTTCGACGCACGTCCTCGGAGTCCGGTCGGTCGCCATCGTGGCCCACACCCGGTGCGGGCTCCGCGACGAGTCCGGCGAGCTGGTGGGACGACTGACCGCGGTCATCGGTCATCCCCCGTGGCCGCGCGACTGGCATGCGTTCGCCGACGAGGCCGCGGCGGTGACCGAGGACTGCCAGCGGCTGCTCGCGTGGCCCGATCGGCCGCCGGGGTTGCGTGTGGCCGGTTACGTGCTGGACGTGGGGGACGGCCGGCTCCGCGAGGTGATCACGCCGGCGGCCGCCCCTCCCCCCGACGGGGGCCCCGTCACTCGACCGTGACCGCGATCTCGTCGGCTCCCCCCATGGCGGCGTGCTCGCCGTCGCCGAGCTGGAGGCACAGCGTGTGGTCGCCGGGCTCGAGGTCGAGTGCGTCGGTGGTCGAGCCGTCGCCGTAGTGCAGGTGGTCGTCGTCGGACGGGATGACCTCGCCCTCCTCGAGGCACGGCACGTTCACCATGATGTGGAAGTGCCCCTCCCCCGGCACGACTTCGCCGGCTTCCGCGATCTCGACGTTCGTGGCGGTCATCTCCACCTCGACCGGCGCGCTGACGGTGTCACCGTCCTGCGGTGCGGCGAATATCGCCGTCGGGTGCCCGGTCGCCGTCGGGCCCGTCGTCGGTGAGCACCCGGCCGCGAAGGCGGCCAGCGCCAGGACCGCGATCCCGGCCATGATCGTGTTGAGCTTCATCGTGTGTCCTACCAGTCGGGTACGGCGGCACACGGAACTCCTGCTCCACGCCCCGCGTGGCCAGTACCGTAGATGCCCCCACCGGCATGGCAAGTCGGGGCACGTCCGACCGGACAGAACGACACGGCTCGTGGGCCGAACCTCAGCGGCCGATCTCGACGTCGTGCCATCGACCGAGATGGTGCACACGGAACGACAGGCTGCGCCAGTGCGAGGGCAGGTTCGTGACCGTGGTGGGCTCCGACGCACCGGGGGCGAGGCCCGCCATGCCGCGCAGCACCGCGAGGAGCAGCCCGCCGTTCGTGGCGGCATGAAGCCCGAGGTGGCCGTTGCCCATCGCGTCGTCGTGCTCGATGGCGATGCCGGCACGCAGAAGCTCGTAGGCCTGCTCGGGCCGCCCCAAGCGGGCCGCGAACCACGCGTGTACGGGCAGCGACAACGACGAGCCGTGGTCGGTGACCGCCAGATAGCGATCGAAGGCAGCCGCGGCGGTGTCGGCCGGGACACCCGCGTCGTCGCCGAGCAGGGTCAGGGCCATCACGACGTCGGCCTGCTTGACGACCCCGGTGCGCCGTATCTCGCCCCCGAGCAGACGCTCCATCGTCGTACGCCGTGGGGTCCATGCCGTGAGGTCGAGCGAGGGCAGCCGGTCGAACCCTGCATGCTCGAGCGGCAGCCCATCGTCGTCGTCGAGCAGGACGAGACGCCGGGCCAGATCGCGCCACGACAGCGCCGCCTCGACGCTCAGGTCGAGATCGCTGCGCAGCGGAGCACCGTCACCGGTCAGCTCGTCCAACCGTTCCAGCAGATCGGCCGCGGTGGTCAGGTGCCACCGGACCATGCGGTTGGTGAACCACGAGTCGTCGACGCGTCCGTGGTACTCGTCGGGACCGATGACGTCCCGCAGGTGCCCCGATCCGTCGTCGTCGACCTCGACGCGGCTGGCCCAGTATCGGGCCGTGTCGAGCACCAGCTCGGCCCATTGGCTGCGCAGTCCCTCCCGGTCCCCGCTCCAGCGCCAGTGGTCCCAGGCGGCCCAGGCCACATCGACGGTGATGTGCTCCTCGTGGCGGGCGTTGTGGACGGCGATGGGAGGGCCGCCGGCGTGCGGCACGGTCTGGTCGGGGGTGCACTCCTCGCCCTCGTCGTCGGCCTCCCAGGGGAAGAACGCGCCGCGATGGCCGTAGCGGGCCGCCTTGCGGCGGGCGGCGGCCAGGCCGCGCCACCGGTAGGCGAGGTGGTTGGCGGCCAGGTCGGGCGCGGCCGTGGTCAACCAGGGCACGATGAACACGTCGGTGTCCCAGAAGACGTGGCCGAGGTAGCCGAAGCCGGACAGGAACTTGGCGGCGACCGAGGCGCGGTCGTCCCGCGGCGCCGCCACCAGTATCTGAAACGCCGCGTACCGGAGGGCGAGCTCGACCTCCGCGTCCCCGTCGATGTCGACGGCCGCGTTCGCCCAGCGCCGGTCCCAGGCGCGCCGGGAACCGGCGACGAGGTCGCCGTAGGCGGTGGCCGGGGTCGGCTCGGCGCTCGCCGTCTCCGCCGGCTGCCGCATTCGGTACACGACACGCTTGGCCAGCACCCACGTCTCGCCCTCGGCCAGCAGGTGCTCGGTCCGCAGGCGTGGGTGGAACGCGTCCTCCACGATCAGGGGTGAGGGCGCCGTGCCGACGTCGAGGCGCGCATCGACGGTGAGGTGGCGCCGGTCATCGATGCTGGCGGCCAACAGGTGCAGATCGCCCTCGGCCGGTCGCTGCCAGTCGAGCGGCCGCCACATCCGGTCGGCCGGGCTGCCCACGGATGCGTCGATGCCGGTCTCGATCGCCACGGTGGCGGGACCGTCGAGCGGACGAACCTCGACGTCCAGGACGGCGAGCTCGGGCTGGTCGAGCGGCAAAAGGCGACGGAAGCGAACCGCCATGGTCGGTGTCCGGTCGCCGCGCCACAGCAGGCGTCGTTCGAGCTCGCCGGTCCGCAGGTCGAGCATGCGCTGCTGGCCGATGATCCAGCCGTGGTCGACCCCCAACGGCTCGCCGTCGACCGTCACACCGACGTGGGTCCAATCCGGCACGGCGGTCTGTTGGGCCGTGCCTCCCGGTGGTGTCACGAACAGACCGTGGATGAAGGTGGCCCGCGTCCGACCCCGATGATCCTCATCGAGCGAGCCGCGCGTCGACAGGTGGCCGTTTCCCGTCGTCATGATCGATTCGCGCCAGGGATGCAGCGACGGGACATAGCGCGATTCGGTCAGGATCCAGCTCACGGTGCGCCACCCTCCTGCCCCTCGTCGCTGGCCTGGGCCCGGGAATCCGCCATCTGTCGCGACAGCTCCTGGCGTCCCGCCACCTGCGTCGCGGGGTCGGGCCGGTCGTCGACCTCGACCTGGCGCCACCACCGGTCGCACGCCGTGACGTGACGGGCGAGCTGGACGTCGTAGGCCAGGGCGTGGTCGAGGGTCACCCATCCCTCCTCCCCCACCTCGACAGCGAGGTCGACCGTCGACCGCTCTGCATCTGCTGTCGGCTCGGTTCGGAGGTGGCCGCCGGCAAGGACCGGTCGGCCGGCATCGAGTGACTGGCCCTCGTCGACCGCGATCTCGACGTCGAGGACCGTGCCCGGGTCGGCCACGACCAGCTGGCGCTGCATCAGGCCGCCGGCGCCGGTGAACGAGGTGAACGCCTCGTCGACGGCACGGCGGACCGGACCTTCCGGCAGTCGCACCGTGTGTCGCGACAGCCGGTAGCGCAGGTCGAAGTCCCGCTCCACGTGAGCTCCGCCCGCGGGCCGTCCCCCCTCCGCACCGAGCAGGACCGGATGGCCCCCGACCTCCCACCGTACGCTCCGCCCCGCGGCAGGCGAGCCGGCGTCACGCCCGCTGAGGAGCCACCCACCTACCAGGATGGCGCCGTCGTCGAGCTCCACGGCCTCGGTCCGTACGATCGCGGCCAGGTCGGCCTCGGCCACCGTGGCGAAGCGGTGATGGGCCTGGCCGACTCGCTCGGCGGGCCCGATCCCCACCGCGACCATTCCCGCCGCCAGGGCCGCATCGACACCCGAGGCGGCGTCCTCGATCACGACGCAGCGCTCGGGGGCGACCCCGACCAGCTCGGCCGCGGCCAGGAAGAGATCGGGGGCCGGCTTGGCCCGCTCCACCGTGCCACCGTCGGCGATGGCGTCGAACAGCGCGGTCAGCTCGAGGGCGTCGAGCACCCGGCGGGCGTTCCGGCTCGACGAGCCGATGGCCACCGGCAGTCCTCGACGCTTGGCATCCACGATCAGCCCGACCGCTCCCGGCAGCGTGTCTGCCGGGGTCATCTCGCCGAGCAGGTCGACGTAGTACCGGTTCTTGCGCTCCATCATCTCGACCAGGTCGGCGTCGCCGACCTCGCGCCCATCGAGCAGCTGCACCAGCGACTCGCGGCGTGACAGCCCTCGCAGGGACTCGTTGCGCTCCCGGTCGAAGGGGAGGTCGTGCTCGTCGGCGAGGCGTTGCCAACCCTGGTAGTGGAACTCGGCGGTGTCGGTGATGACGCCGTCGAGATCGAAGATCACAG
>CAZSQF010000147.1:0-7529 GCA_964608935.1 uncultured Actinomycetota bacterium
CCGCCATCGACCGCGAGCTCGAGTACCGCAAGCCCGGCGCCTGATGCCGCCAGCTGAGCCGCACCCGCTACGACGTGCCCCCGACTCCAGGTGGCCGCAATGACTTCTTCGTGCGCCTCGTTGTCGCTCGAACACCAAGGGGATCGAGGCCTGGTGCTCTCAACGGAGGTGCAGGCGGCGTCCGCGGGCACCTGCGGGGGTGATGGCGATCGTCGTTCCGGCCAGGAGCTGGTCCCTCGAGCTGGGCGACGTGGCCGACCAGCATGACGAGATCCGATGGGCGGCGACCAAAGACCTCGCGCACGAGGATGAGCGAAGGGCCCGTTGCGCCCGCAGCAGCGGGCAGTGCTCCGGCGTCGGTGTGGATGGACACGATCGTTCGATCGTCCGTGAGCGCCAATTCGACGACCTGTGCATCCGTCGTCCCGTTGTGTCGAGATCGCGGACGTGGACGGGTCGTGACCGGCTTCTGCCGGAAGCTTCGCGACCTGCGGCGGTAGGTTCTCGTTGAGGAGGAGCTTCACGCGGGGGGCGCAGCCGATGGAAGAGCACGTGGGTCGCTGCGGCGGCATGCTCGAGGGCTTGTTGGAGGTCGGCGTGATCAAGGTCGGGGTACTCGTCGATGACATCCTCGAAGGACCAGCCGGCTGCGACGAGCCGGACGGCGGTCTCGACGGTGATCCGGTCGCACGTCACCGTGACCCTGCTGTGCCCGGCAGTTGGGCGCGAAGCGAATCGAGCGCGCCGTGGCGGCGCTCAGCTCACAGCGTCAGCTCGAGACCTTCCCGCGCGAAGGTGGCGGTTGCCGCGAAGCGCTCGGCCAGCGCGTCGAGCTCGGTGTCCGTCCGCGTCGGTGCGTGGTGGAAGGCCAGTAGCTGGCCGACGGCCGAGGCCTGCGCAAGATCGACCGCGTAGTCGATCGCTGAGTGGCCGAAGTCGTGCATCCGTGCGAACTCGTCGGCGGTGTACTGCGCGTCGTGGACGAGGAGGTCGACCCCGTCCGTCAGCGCCCGGGCAGCCTCGTGGAGCGGCCCGAAGCCGGTGGCCCCCGTCCCGAGCCGCGATGGCTGGTGGTCTGGCAGGTAGGCCAGGCTCGCACCGTTCGGGTCGGTGACCCGGTAGCCGAACGTACGCCCGCCCTTGTGCGGTATCTCCCGGGCGACGATCTCGAAGCTGCCTGCCTCCAGGCTCCCTTCCTCGAGGCCGTCGAAGCTCCAGGCTCCCCGCAGCCCGCCGGGGCCGATCGGGAAATGGGGCGGAGACATCGCGCGGGCCAGGAGCGCTTCCGCCGGGACACCTTGTTCTGGCAGGTACAGGGCGGCAGCCGCGTCAGGGTGATCCGTCGCTGCGGAGAAGGGCAGGCCGTGGGTGTGATCCCAGTGCAGGTGGGTCAGCAGCACCGTCCCATGGAACGGCCGGCCGTCCAGCGCGCCCGGCAGGTTCGCCAGCCCCGTCCCGGCATCCAGCAGGAGCGTCGGTGGTCCGTCGTCCGCTGCGACGGCGAGGCACGACGTGTGTCCGCCGAACCGCATGGTCGCCGGTCCCGGTGCCGGGGTGGAACCCCGACAACCGAGGACCCAGACCCTCACGCCTGCTGCTCCTCGCGACGGTGGCCCTCGGCGAGCCGTTCGAGCTCCGACAGGTCGAGCTGGTCGGCACGTGCCACGGCGACCCGCAGCGGGGTCACCGCTCGCAGCGTCGAGGTTCGGGTCCCACCCTCGAGCACCGATCGCTCGCCGACGATCGACCCCGGACCCAGCTCGGCCAGCGGTTCGTCGTCCACCTCGACGGTGACGACCCCGTCGAGGAGGAGGTACAGCTCGTCGCCGACGTCCCCCTGACGGGTCAGCAGCTCGCCTTCGTCGAGGCGGCGCAACTCGGGCCTCTCGCCCGAGCGCATGATCCCCAGGGACAGCCGTCGCTCGAGTGCGGTCTCGACCTCGGTCACCCGCGGGTCGCTGGCGGGCAGCTCACCCCAGGGTGTGTGCTCACCGATGTTGGTCTCCGCCCAGGTCTGGAAGTCGATGAAGCCGCTCTTGGCCACCAGCTTCGCCTCGCCGTCGTAGATCCAGTGCCGCGGGAACGGGCTGACGCTCATGACCTCGTGCTCTGCACGGCCATCGGCGTGGATCGTCAGCGCCAACGTCGTCCACGCGATCGGCGCGACGACTCGTACGAAGGGTGGTCGTCGCACCGGCCGCGGCATCGGCGCGCCGGTGCGGCCACCGGCGGTCTGCACGAACCGGACACGGTCGTCCGAACGGTCCGGCTCGGCCTGGAGCACGGGGTAGCCGATGCCCGGGATCGCGATCTGTTGGCCGAGCAGCTGCAGCGATGTCGACCCGACATGCCCGGCGCCGGCATAGCCGGCATCAACGAGGCGTCCGTCGTCGTCCACCTCGATCCACGCCCGAAGGTCGTTCGCGAACCGGCAGCGGTCGTCGGCCACGAACGCCGCCACGTCGCCGATGGTGTCCGGGGGCGGATCGTCGTAGTGGCCGACCCCGAGATCCATCGGCAACCGAACGGGTCCGGTGATCGCCTCTGAAGGGATCCATGAGATCGAGGTCACAGACGAGCCGATGCGCATCGGACATCCTTCGAGGTTCGGTCAACCGAGCCTGCAACGACACGCGGCGGATGACGAGCGTGCCAGTGGGTCAGACGGAGTGGTGCCAGCACCACCCCGCATGCGCTTGCCCTCCGGGTGGACCCGTGAGGCCACACCGAGCAGGCTGGCGACCGTAGGCGGCACGATCAGCTCACGATCACCTTGCGAGCGTCGGCTCGCTCCGCACGGAAGTGGTGGACGGATGGGAACGACGGCGGGCATCTCGGTGTTTCTCGCCGACGACAACCTGATCGTGCGAGAAGGGGTCAAGGCGCTGCTCGACCTCGAAGAGGACCTCGACGTGGTCGGGACCGCGGATGACTACGACGGTCTGATCAGCGGCGCAGAGGCGGCCGAGCCGAACGTGATCGTGACCGACATCCGGATGCCGCCCAGCTTCACCCGCGAGGGGATCGACGCGGCCAAGGAGGTACGCAAGCGCCACCCGGGAACCGGGGTGGTGGTCCTCTCGCAGTACGACGACCCCGAGTACGCCCTGTCGCTGCTCGCCGAGGGCGCCGAGGGGTATGCCTACCTGCTGAAGGACCGGATCGGCGAGGGTGACCAGCTGGCGCGCGCCATCCGTGAGGTTGCTGGTGGCCGGTCGGTTCTCGACCCGACCATCGTGGAGGCGCTGACACGCCCGGTCACCGACGACGGTGATCTCTCTGCGGATGACGAGGAGTTGCTCACGTTGATCGCCGAGGGGCGTCCGATCAAGGTGATCGCCGCGGCGCGAAGCACGACGCCGGCCGCGATCGCCGCTCAGATCGAGCGGCTGTTCGTCACCCTCGCAGAGGGACTCTCCGCCGGCAACGCCAGCAGCCTCACGCGACTGAGGACGCTCCACCGAGCGATCGTCGACCGCGAAGAGCAGGGTGAATCGCTGTCACGGCTGCTGCCCGGTGGGGTCGCGGACCTGCTGCGCCGTCAGGGTCGCCACGTCGGCGAGACCGAGGAGCTGGAGGTCACGGTGCTGATGTCCGACATCCGCGGGTACGCGACGATCGCCGAGCGGACCGACCCGAGCCTGCTCGCACGACAGCTCAACGAGCACCGGGCGGCGATGAACCGAGCGATCGTGGAGCAGGGCGGGACCGTGATGCAGTTCGTCGGCGACGCGGTGATGGCGGTCTTCGGCGCGCCGGTGCCGCTCCCGGATCACGCCGACCGGGCGGTGGTGTCGGCGACCGAGATGCACGACTCCCAGGACGCGATCAACCGGTCCTGGGAGCAGCAGGGCCTGTCGGCCTTCGGTCTCGGCATCGGCGTGTCCACCGGCCCGGTCGCGGCCGCCATCCTCGGGTCGGACGAGCGTCTGGAGTACTCGGTCGTCGGAGACACCGTGAACCTCACCCAACGGCTCCAGCAGTGGGCCGACCCGGGGGAGACCGTGCTGAGCGACCCGACCATGCGCGCGCTCACGACGGCTCCGGCCACCGAAGCCCTCGAGCCCGCCCAGGTGAAGGGGCGCCAGGCTCCGGTCACGGCTCACCGCTTCCCGCCGAGATCGCCATGAGGGCGCTCCTCACGCCCGACGTCGCCCGCCGGATCGGCCTCGTCCTGGTGGCCGTGTCCGTCGTCGCTGTCGTCGCGGGATCCGCCCTGTTCGTGGCCGGGGGCGGACGGTTGGCCGGCTCCTGGATGCCGCACAACCTGGTCGGCAGCATGGCGCTAGCGGCGGCCTTCGGGGCGATGGTGCGCCGCCAGCCCACGAACGGTGCCGTGTGGGCGCTCGGCTGGTCGATGGTGACCCAGGCCGTCGGGCAGGTGATGGTCGTCGGGCTGTTCACCTACGGGGTTTCGCGGCAACTCGGACGGGACGCGGTGGTCGACGGGCTGTCGTACACGCTGGCGGAGCTACCGGGTTGGCTGACCCCGCTGCACTTATCTCCCCCCGTCACCTGGATCCCGGCCATCGTCCCCCTCGCCACGTTCGCCCTGTTGTTGTTCCCCGATGGTCAGCTGCCGTCCCGGCGTTGGCGACCGGTTGCCGGTCTCGCCGCCACGGGGATCGTGGTGACTTCGACGGCGTTCGCGATGGCCTCTGGGCGCAGTGGTGGCGCCGCGGCCGAGACCCTCGAGATCGAGGGACCGGTCGCGGTGATCGGGCTCGCCGGCGGTGGATGCACCGCGCTCGCCATCGTGTTGTCGATCGCGTCGGTCGTCGCGCGCTCCCGCCGGGCGTCGGGGGTCGAACGTCGGCAGATCCGCTGGGTCGCCCTCGGTGGCGCGGTGTTCGGCTCGTCGACCTTGGTCTGGATCTGGGCGGTGGTCGACGTCGCCGTGGCCCAGCGGCTCTTCTGGGGCGTCACGCTGGTCACCTTCCCGGTGCTGCTGGCCTCGTACGCCGTGGCGATCCTGCGTTACCGCCTGTACGACATCGATGTGGTGATCTCGCGGTCCCTCGTGATCGCTGTGCTCGCCGCCTTCATCGCGGTCGTGTACGTGACCGTCGTCGTGGGCGTCGGGCAGCTGGTCGGAGGAGGTGATCGGCCCCGACTCGGCCTCCAGGTGGTGGCGACCGCCATCGTCGCCGTCGCGTTTCAGCCGCTGCGGGTCCGGGTCCGCAGGCTCGCGGACCAGCTCGTGCTGGGGCACCGAGCGACGCCCTACGAGGTCCTCGCCGGGTTCTCCCGCCAGGCCTCCAACGCCGGGGACGACGCCACGCTGCAGCGGATCGCGGATCTGCTCGCGGACGGCACGGGCGCGCTGCCCGCGACGGTGTGGCTCCGGGTCGGCGACGAGCTCCGGCCTGCGGCCGTCAGCGGAGGGTTGACCTCGCCCCGACCGTTGGCGTTGCGCGACGGAGACCTCCCCGACCTGGAGGCCTCGTTGGCGGTCCCGGTGCGGCACGAGGGAGAACTGCTCGGGGCGGTGACGCTCACCAAGCCGCGCAGCGAGCCGCCGACGGACCAGGACGAGGAGCTGACGACGCGCCTGGCCGGCGGCCTCGCCCTGGTCCTGCGGAACGCCAGGCTGACGGCGGAGCTGCAGGACCGGCTGCGTGACCTCGAGGCATCCCGACAGCGCATCGTCCACGCTCAGGACGATGCTCGCCGCAAGATCGAGCGCGACCTCCGGGCCGGCGCGCAGCGACAGCTGGGCGATCTCGAGCGCCGCCTCGAGGAGGCCCGGACGCTGGCCGTCGAGGCAGGTGCCGAGCGGACCGCCGCGCTCCTGGAGCAACTGGTGGGTGAGGTCGACGACGCGGTGACCACGCTGCGAGACCTCGCGCAGGGCATCTACCCACCGCTGCTCGAGGACGAGGGACTCGGTCCAGCGCTCGCCGAGCGCGTGCAGCGATCGCCGATCCCGGTGACGCTGCATGCGTCCGGGCTGGGCCGCTACGGCCGCGAGATCGAGGGGGCGGTCTACTTCTGCATCCTCGAGGCGCTCCAGAACGCGGCCAGGTACGCCGAGGCGACCTCGGTCCACGTCCGTCTCGAACCCCAGGACGAGTTGCTGTCCTTCGACGTCACCGACGACGGGGTGGGCTTCGATCCCGAGCGCACGACCCGGGGCTCGGGGCTGCGTGGCATGGCCGACCGCCTGGACACGTTCGGCGGCGAGCTTGAGGTGCGCTCCACGCGTGGGGTCGGGACACGCATCTCCGGGCGCGTTCCGGTGCCACCTGCACAGCGAGCGGCGGCGATTGCTGAACCGACGACCGTGGAGGTGTGAGGTGACGCAGGGCTGGCTCGAGGATCACCGCACATCCGTCGTCACGACGGCCCTCATCATCTGGTCGGTGGGACTCGTGAGCTTCGTCACCCTGATCGTCGCCTACGACATCGACTTCCTCGGCCCGGTCGGTGGCCCGTGGGTCCTCGCCTTCGCCGTGTTCGCGATCACCGGTGCGCTCATCACCTGGCAGCGTCCGGACCACGTGATGGGGCCACTGTTCCTCACGCTCGGGGTGAGCCCGGTGGTCGCCAACTCCCTCGCCGCCGCGGCGCTGGGTCCCTTCGCGGACCACTCGATGATGATCCGCGCCCTGTTCGGTGCGGCGAGCGTGGCGACGACGTCCGCGATCTTCCCACTGTTGCCGCTCGTGATCGTCACCTTCCCCGATGGTCGACTCCCCTCTGCGCGTTGGCGATGGGTCTGGGTGGTGGTTGCGGTCACGTCGGGCGTCGGAGCCGTCACCGGCTTTCTCACCGGTGCGTGGGGCGGGGACCTGGACCAGTCGATCCTCGGACCCCCGTTCGAGGAACGGTCGGCGGCGGTCGGCGCGGCACTGTCCCCGGTCTACCACGCCCTGATCGTGTGCCTGCTGGTCGCCAGTGGGACCGCCATCGTCCTGCGCTACCGCCGCAGCGACGCGACCACCCGCAGGCAGATCAAGTGGCTCGTCCTGGCCGTCCTCCTCCTTGTCGTGCTTAGTGCTGGCCTCACCGTTTCCCAGGTGGCCCTGCCGGACCCGGCGCACACCGCACTCATCGTGTCGGTCGCCGCCGGGATCGCCCTCGTTCCCGTCAGCGTCACGATCGCGATCCTGCGCCATCGCCTGTTCGACATCGACGTCCTGCTCAACCGGACGATCGTCTTCGGGCTGCTGGCGGCGTTCATCACCTGCCTGTACGTGGCGATCGTGGTGGGACTCGGCACGGTCGTGGGCGACCCCTCCAACCTGGCGCTGACGGTGGGGGCCACCGCACTGGTGGCCGTCGTGTTCGAGCCGGTGCGTGCACGGGTCCAACACTGGGCGAACATCGCCGTCTACGGCCGCCGGGCGTCGCCCTACGAGGTGCTGGCGTCAATCACCGGCGAGCTGGGTTCCGCCGGCACCGACGGCACTCAGCTCGAGGCCATGGCGGCGCTTCTCGCCAACGGCACGGGTGCCACCCACGCCACCGTGTGGGTGGTTGTCGACGGTCACCAGCAGGCGGCGGCGTGCTGGCCCCGGCACGACCCC
>CAZSQF010000148.1:0-7504 GCA_964608935.1 uncultured Actinomycetota bacterium
GGAGCTCCGCCGCGTCGCCCGGGGGAACGCGCGGACCCCGGCGTAGCGCGCGGTGTCGCCGAGCCGCTCCTCGATGCGCAGGAGCTGGTGGTACTTGGCGACGCGGTCGGAGCGCGCCGGCGCGCCGGTCTTGATCTGGCCGGCGTTCACGGCAACCGCGAGGTCGGCGATGGTGGTGTCCTCGGTCTCGCCCGAACGGTGGCTGACCATGCAGGTCCAGCCATGGCGCTGGGCGAGCGCGATCGTGTCCAGGGTCTCGGTCAGGCTGCCGATCTGGTTGACCTTGACAAGCACGCTGTTGGCCGCGCGCTCGTCGATGCCGCGGCGCACGAACGCGGGGTTCGTGACCAGCAGGTCGTCGCCGACGAGCTGCACCCGGTCGCCGAGCCGCTCGGTCAGCAACCGCCACCCGTCCCAGTCGCCCTCGTCGAGGCCGTCCTCGATCGACACGATCGGGTAGCGGTCGACGAGGTCTGCCCACAGCTCGACCATCTCCTCGGACGAGCACGTCCGCCCCTCGCCGTCGAGGTGGTAGGTCCCGTCGCGGTACAGCTCGCTCGTCGCGGGATCCATCGCGAGCACGATGTCGGTGCCGGGTGCGTACCCGGCCGCCTCGATCGCCTCGAGCAGCAGGTCGAGCGCAGCCGCGTTGGAGTCGAGGTCGGGCGCGAACCCGCCCTCGTCGCCCAGGCCCGTCGACAGGCCACGCTCCTTCAGCACGCTCTTCAGCCGGTGGTAGACCTCGGTGCCCATCCGCAGCGCCTCGCGGAAGCTCGGGGCCCCTACGGGGGCGAGCATGAACTCCTGGAAGTCGACGTTCGAGTCGGCGTGGCTGCCGCCGTTGAGCACGTTCATGCACGGGACCGGCAGCACATGGGCGTTCGGGCCCCCGAGATAGGCGTACAAGGGCAGCCCCGACGACTCCGCCGCGGCCTTGGCCACGGCTAGCGACACGCCGAGGACGGCGTTGGCGCCGAGGTTGGCCTTGTTGTCGGTCCCGTCGAGCTCGGCGAGCAGCTGGTCGACCTCGCGCTGCCGTGTCGCGTCACGGCCGAGCAGGGCCGGGCCGATCGTGTCCTGCACGTTGGTGACGGCGCGCTCGACGCCCTTGCCGAGGTAGCGCTCGCCGCCGTCGCGCAGCTCGACCGCCTCGGCCTCGCCGGTGGAGGCCCCCGACGGGACCGCTGCACGCCCGAGCGTGCCGTCCACCAGCCCGACCTCGACCTCGACCGTGGGGTTGCCGCGGCTGTCCAGGATCTCGCGCGCGCGGACCAGTTCGATCGTGCTCAGCTCCATGGAGTCCCCCACGGGATCAGGCGCGAGCCGTCGTAACAGGCCGCAGTGCGACGGGCACGGTACGCCACGATTACGCTCTTTGGCAACATCTCCAACACACGCAACAGGGCGCTGGGCCCGCTCCGGGTGGTCACCGGCCGCTACTCCTCGAGCCGCCAGATCTGGCGCGCGGCGGCGGCAGCGAGCCCAGCGGCCAGGCCCCCGAGCGTGGCACCCCGCACTGCACGCTGGGACGACACCGCCCCCACGAGCGCGCCGACGAGAGCGGCGCCGCCGATCACCGCGGCGTCCACCGGGAACGGCGGCCGGTCGTCACGCCAGCGCTCGAGGTCGGCCACCTCGCCCGCGTCCCAGCCCGCCAGGGCCTGTGCGGGGTCGTCCCGGACGGACTCCGGGGCAAGGTCGGGAGGCCGCACGCTGGACGACGCTTCCCCGCGAGCCGCCCCTGCGTCCGCGAACATCGCCGCGACCAGGCCCGTGCCGCAGCCGGGACACGGGGTGGGGGTGTCGGTCAGCGAGGCGACCAGGTCGTTCTTGAGGAAGCGCCCACAGTCCGGGCACTGCTGAGGTGGCACGCTCGTCCTCCAGCGTCTCGATGGCTCGGGCCGTCCACGGTGGCGCGCGGCAGCCCGAGGCTAGACCAGATCCTGAACGCGGGCGGGTACCGGTCAGCCGTCGGCTGCCGGTCGCTCCGCCTGGACGACCTCGTCCCAGAGGGCGAGCCAGTCGTCCCGGTCGAGGTCCCCGGGATCGACGTCGCGTGCCGCGACGCGGGCCAGCATCGCCTCGACCCGCTCACGGAACGCACGACCCGACCGGCGGGCCGCCCGCTCCGGATCCACCTCGAGGTGGCGGGCGACCTCGACCACCGCGGCGATCAGCTCGCCGAGCGACTCCTCGCGACGGTCGGGCTCCCCGGCGGCCAGCAGCCGGTCCAGCTCGGCACGCGCGCTGCGTGCCGACGCATCGACGTCACGCCGCTCGAAGCCGCGCTGGGCCGCCCTGCGCTGGAGGGTGTCGAGCAGCATCAGCCCCGGCAGCGCTGGTGGGACCCCGTCGAAGGGGCCGGTACGGCCCTTCTCCTCGGCCTTGAGCCGGTCCCAGTTGACGCGCACCTCATCGGGTGTCGCCGCGTCGCCGTCGCCGAAGACGTGCGGATGGCGCCGCACCAGCTTGTCGACGATCCCGCGGGCCACGTCGTCGATCGCGAACGCGCCCCGGTCGCTGGCCACCTGGGCGTGGAAGACGACCTGGAGCAGCACGTCCCCGAGCTCCTCCTGGAGGTCGACGTCGTGATCACGCTCGATCGCGTCGATCAGCTCGTAGGTCTCCTCGACGAGGTGGTCGGCGAGCGTGCGGTGGTCCTGCTCGAGGTCCCACGGGCAGCCGTGCTCGGGGTCGCGGAGCCGGCGCATGGTCTGGACCAGGCTGATCACCTCGGTCCCGGGGGGCTGCTGTGCGAGGAACACCAGCTCGATCTCGGCGTCGTGCTCGGGCGCCATGCCGGCCAACGTCGGCGACAGACGCTCGTCGTCGGGGCCGAGGAGGTAGACGACGCGCCCGGTCTCGACGGCCCGCGCCAGCAGGGCCTTGGCGATGCGGCGGTCCTCGGGGGCACCGGGCCGGGTCAGGTCCAGGTCGCTGCGTTCGAGCGGCGCCGGGTCGATGGTGGCCAGGTCGAGCCCGGCCATGTACAGGTGGGGCTGGCTCGGGTGGGCGACGGCGTCGCGGGCCAGGATCTCGTCGGCGGTGCCGAGCACATCCCACGCCTGGAACGGCAACAGGCCGGGCAGCGCCGCCGACGTCTCGACGAGGACGACCCGCGGCGAGCCACTGCGAGCTGCGTCCGTGTCGGCCACGTCAGTCACACCGTCCGGTCACTCGCCCTCGGGCTCGGCGAGGTCCTCGAGCTCGGGCAGCAGTCCCTCCTCGGGCGCGCCCTCACCGACGGCCGGTGGGGGCACCACGCGGACCTCCTCGGCGTCCCAGATACCGAGCCCGGCGCCAACCTCGACGTCGGCGCTGCGGAACGCCTCCTCCAGCAGCTCGTTGAGGTCGGTGCTGACGAGCTGGTCGATCTGCGCGGGAGCCATGTCGTCGGTCGACAGCTCGCCCTCGTCGGTCACCTCCAGCACGTGGAAGCCGAACTGGGTCTCGATCGGACCCACGACCGTGCCGAGCTCGGCCCCCCAGGCGGCCTCGTCGAACGCGTCGACATAGGCGCCGCGCGGCGCCGGCCCGAGATCGCCGCCGCGGGCCGCGCTGCCCGGGTCCGCCGATCGATCCTCGGCGAGCTCACCGACGACGACGCCGGCGACGAGCTCGTCGACGACCTCGTCGGCCTCGGCCTGCGACTCGAGCAGGATGTGGCGCACGGTGCGTGTCTCCATGGCCGCCACCTCCTCGACGAGCTGGTTGCGGATGGCGTCGAGGTACAGCTGGGCGGGCACCAGCACGTCGCGGAACAGGGGCAGGGTGAGGTCGGAGAACTGCAACGTCTCGGCGAGCGCCTCCTCCCCGCCGGCGTTCTCGATCTCGCGGGTGACGCGCTCCTCGATCTCGGCGTCATCGATCGTGGCGCCGCGGTCGGTGGCGAGCTGCCGGATGATCTCGGCCTGGACCATGAGCGTGAGGACCTGGCGCTGGAGCTCCCCGACGGCGGCGCCGCGCTGCTGGGCGTCACCCTGGATCGTGTCACCGACGAGTGTCCGGACCTCGGACGCCAGCAGATCACGTGAGATCGGCACGCCCTCGACCGTGGCGGCCGCGCCGGCGGGGGCCGGGCCGCAAGCGGCGACGACGAGGGCGGCCGTGGCGGCGGCCAGCAGCCGGGTGAGGGTGCGCACGAGGTGCTCCAGGCGTGACGGATGGGCTCGGGACGGCTCGACGGGCCGGAGGGTCCTCGACTGGCGACAGGAGAGGCGACCGGACTCCGGCGCGAGTCTATCGGTCCAGTAGGGTCGCCTCGGCGGCGCGACCGACGTGGCACGGGCGGCGCCCCGGCCGCTGCGCCGGGGCGGTTGTCCCGACCGTTCCGAGAACGTCCCCTACACTCGCTCTCATGACTGCGGACGTTCATTCGGCGATCGACCAGCAGCTGCGGCGTACCCGTCAGCGCTACACGCTCGGGCGCCGACAGCTCGTCGACCTGCTCGTTGAGGCCGGCCGGCCGGTGACGATCCCCGAGCTGATCGAGCTGGGGGCGCGCCAGTCGCAGAGCTCGCTGTACCGCAACCTCGCCATCCTCGAGCAGTGCGACGCCGTGCGCCGGGTCATCGCCACCGACGAGGTGGCCCGCTACGAGCTGGCCGAGGAGCTGTCCGAGCACCACCACCACCTGGTGTGCTCGCTGTGCGGGACGATCGAGGACCTCACCCTGCCGGACTCGCTCGAACAGTCGCTGATCCTGGCCGCCGACGAGGCGCGGCGGCAACGCGATTTCGACGTCGACTCCCACCGTTTCGAGCTGCTCGGCACGTGCCGGGCCTGCGCCTGACACGGTCGGCACCGTCGCATCGCGACGTCAGCGACGCACGCCTTCGACGCGGTCGACGGCCTCTCGCACGGCCAGCACGGCGAAGAACGTCAGCACGGTGAGCCCCGCGATCGTCGCGGCCGTGGCCGTCGCCGCGTGGAAGCTGACGAGCAGGCCGACGACGACCCCGAGTGAGCCCACGAGCACCGCCACGGCCATCATCACCGGCACACGGCGCGACACGAGTGCCGCGGTGGCAGGCGGGGCCACGAGGAACGCCACGACGAGCAGCGACCCGACCGTCTGGAAGGCGCTGATCACCACCATCGCGATCAGCGCCAGGAGCACCACGTGCGTCAGGCGCGGGTGCAGGCCGAAGGCCTCGGCCTTGGCCCGGCTGAACGACAGCACCAGGAACGGTCGGTACAGCACGACGGTGGCGACCAGGGCCACGACGGCCGCGACCGCCGCGGTGCGCAGGTCGCTGCCCGTGACCCCGAGCGGGTCGCCGAACAGGATCGCGGTGAGGTCGCCCGCGTAGGCCCCCCGCTTCGAGATGATCGCGACACCTGCGGCGAGCATGCCGACGAACAGCAGGCCGATCGACACGTCCTCGCCGAGGCGGCTGCGGGCGCTCGCCACGCCCACGCCCACGATCATGACCGCGGCACTAATGGCGCCCCCGACCAGCAGGCTGCCACCCAGGATGAACGCGATCGCGATACCGGGCAGGACGCCGTGGGCGAGCGCCTCACCCATGAAGGTCATGCCCCGCATGACCACCCAGGTGCCCACGACCGAGCTGGCCAGCACCGTCAGCAGCCCGGCGATCAGCGCGGAGCGCATGAACCCGTAGGCGAACGGCTCGGTGACAAACTCGAGCACGGCGTCCTTTCGAGCACGCGCAAGTCTGCCACGCGGAACCGGGGCTGCTCAGCCCAGCGCGCCGGCGATGCGCTGCGCGGTCGTGCGCAACAGTCCGAGGTAGGTCTCGGCGCCGCTGCCCTCCTCGCCGAGGGCGTCCGTGTAGATCCTCACGACCTCGACCGCGAGGTCGCCACGGCCGATGACCTCGCTCGCGAGCTGCTCGGCCAGCCGCGCCGAGTCCGTGTTCTCCGCGAACACCGCCGGGACCCCGGCGGCCTCGACCGTGTCGATCAGCGCGGCGAACTGCTGCGGGTCGGTCTCGGCCTGCGTCGAGGCGCCCGGGATGACCGTGCCGAGCACCTCGAACCCGTACCGGTGGGCGAGGTAGCCCAACGCGTCGTGGTTGGTGACGAGCTGACGGTTGGCCTCGGGGATCTCGGCGAACGTCCGCTCGAGCCCGTCGTGGACGGCCAGGAGCTCGCCGGCGTAGGCCTCGGCCCGTGCCTCCCAGTCGGTCGCGTCGAGCCGCTCGTCCACGGCAGCCAGCTCGACGGCGATGAGCCGCACGCCGTCGGCCATGCGCACCGGGTCGAACCACACGTGCGGGTCCTCGGGGCCGTGCGCATGGTCGTCGTCGTGCGCGTGGTCGTCGTCGTGCCCATGATCGTCATCGTGCGCATGGTCGTGCTCGTGCGAGCCAGCCCAGTCGAACTCGATCGGATCGAGCTCGGGAGCCACCTCGAAGATGCGGACCCCGTCCTCCGCTGCCGCGGCGAGGACGGACACGAGGTTCTCCTCGAGCAGGAGCCCGTTCGCGATCACGAGGTCGGCGTCGCGCAGCGTCGCCGTGTCCGGAGCCGACGGCTCGAAGGTGTGCGGGTCGGCTCCCGGAGGCATGATCACGCTGACCTCACCGTCGTCCTGCACGAGGTTGCCGACGATGTCGCCGAGGATGGTGGTCGTCGCCACCACCTGGATCCCGCCCGGTTCGTCGACGTCGTCGGCGGCTGCCGGCGCGTCGAGGTCATCGGGCTCCGGCTCGGGCTCCGGGGCGTCGTCGCCACACGCGGCGAGGACGACGGCGACGATCGCGACCACGGCGATCAGGCGAATGCGGGCTCGTACGGGCCGCAGTGGCTGGATCATGCTGGTGTGCTCCTCGTCGCGGCGCGCCCCCGCGCTGGTGGCTGCGACAGGCGGGCGCTATCGTGCGCCTGCGCGTCCACGAGAGAATAATGGGAACTGTTCCTAGACCGCGAACCAACCCAGGGCGAGACGTGCGCTCAGCGCCCGACGACGACCGGGCCGGACCCGACGACGTGTCGGTCCGTCTCGTGGGCGTCACGGCCGGCTACGGCCGGATCACCGCCCTCGACGGCATCGACCTCGAGCTCCGCGCCGGCTCCACCACCGCGCTCATCGGGCCCAACGGGTCGGGCAAGTCGACGCTGCTGTCGCTGCTGTCGGGCCTGGTTCGCCCGAGGGCCGGGCAGGTCGAGGTGCTCGGCACCACCCCGGCGCGTGCGCGGCGCCGCGTGGCGCACGTGCTGCAGACCAACGTCGCGAACGAAGCGGTCCCGCTGACGGTCGCCGAGACCGTGCGGATGGGCTGCTACGGCCGCCGTGGGGCGTTCCGGCGCCTCACCGAAGGCGATCGGGCGGCAGTCGACCGTGCGATCGAGCGCATGCGCATCGACGACCTGCTCGACCGGCAGCTCCACGAGCTGTCCGGTGGCCAGCGCCAACGGGTCTACGTCGCCCAGGGCCTGGCCCAGCAGGCGGACGTGCTGCTGCTCGACGAGCCGATCACCGGGCTCGACCTCGTCACACAGGAGACCATCACCGAGGTGATGGACGAGGAGAGCC
>CAZSQF010000149.1:0-7490 GCA_964608935.1 uncultured Actinomycetota bacterium
CCATCGGGCCGACCAGAGCCGCGTGAGCAAGCCGGCTCCCGGTAGCCATCCCAGCCCCCAGCTCGGCACCGACGCAACGTAATGGCCCCAGGCAGTCATGCACATTCCCAGCGGCGCCACGACAACTCGGAGCACGTCGCAATATGGGCGCTTCGACATCTTCCTCGCCCCGCACATCGTCACGGCGATGATCACCTGACCTGCTGCAGTGCACGCACCCGATCTCCGTTGACACCGGCTCGCTGTCACTGGGTACTGCGATCCTCGCAAGTGAAGGACCGAACTCAGGTCCTCGCTCTGCTCAAGCCGCGCAACACGCCCGGCCTCCCCACGCCGGATTGGTGGCCGCTGGCGAGGTCCCGCGACGCGCTCACACGGGGGAGTGATCGATGGTTGGCCTCCGAGAAGTGCGTATTCCCGGAAGTGAGGATCGACGGCCGGAGGCCATCTCGGTGGACTACGCCCGATCCTCACGCCTCGGGCTGGCCGGGGAGACAAGGCGGGTCCCGTGCTGGCTGACGGGCCGACGAGCCGTTGGTCGCCGTGGTGCAGCGGTGGAGAACCGCCTCGCGCGTCCTGACGGATAGGCGAGCTGCGGCTGGAGTTGGGCCAGCGTCCACCGGCTCTCCTGCGACAGGGCGCGCAGCCGCTCCGTCAGCAACGCGTGGTCCGAATCCCTTGGGCAGTTCGACGGCCTTGCCCTGGCCTTGCTCTTACCATCCAGCGGTCGTATCCTAGACATAACAGAGACATTCTTAGGCCGAAACACAACCATGGTTCCAGACTGGAGGTGGGTGGAGTGACCGCCATGCCGGAGCTCATCGAGGATCTCTTCCGTGGGGACATCGTGGACGGGCCCGATGTGGCGCGGGTGCTCGGGACCTCGGCGCGGTCGGTCAACCGGTGGGTCCACGCTGGTTCGCTGCCCCGGCGCGAGTCCGAGGAGCGGCTGCTCGAGCTCAAGGCAGTGGTCGACGTGCTGCGCGAGGTGCTCCGCGACGAGCCGGCGCGGCTGTGGATCCGCACGCCCAACCCGACGCTGGACTACGAGAAGCCGATCGAGTTGATCGAGCGCGGCGAGTACCGGCGGGTGATCGGAGCCATCCGTGCGCTGGGTGAGGGCGTCACCGCGTGATCGACCCGCAGCGCCTGACCTCCGTCTCGCTGGCCGGATTCGACGCGACCTGCTACCGGCATCAGGCACCGAAACACGACCCCTTCGATGGCCATGGAGCGCGGCTGCACGGTGGCCGCTTCACGCCGTCCGGCAGCTTCCCGACGCTGTACCTGTGCACCTCGCTGCGATGCGTGACCGCCGAGCTGCAGCGACTCGGGCAGCGACAGGTCATCGGCGTCGAGGCGCTGCTGCCCCGTGCGGTCTACGAGTACTCCGTGTCGCTGAGCCGGATCCTGGATCTCACTTCTGACGAGGTCCTCGAGCAGGTCGGCCTTCGTGAGGCGGACGTGACTGCGCCCGACTGGGGTCTCACCCAGGAGCTGGGCCAGACCGCCCACTCGCCGGACTTCCAGGCGATCCGAGCTCCCTCGGCGCTCGGCGTGGACGAGATCCTCGCCGTCTTCCTGACCCAGCTGGGCGATGACCGGTTGGAGGCGCGGCTGCTCGGCACATGGGAGAGCCTCGACGACCTGCCGGCGTAGCCGTCCGTTGGCCGGCGTCAGCAGCCGGCAAGCTGCGCGCACTCGAAGGTCATCTCCGTCCCGGCTCCCCGTCTGCTCTCCGTCGCCCGGCCAGGCGGGCTCACGAGGCTCCCGGTCCTTACGGTCGGCTCGGCATCGAAGGCGTCAACCTCGCAGGGCCCAATGCTGCCGCGCTGCGGTATCTCCCACATGGCAGGCGATCGCAGTGAATATGCGCTACCGCGGCAGCAGAACCGCCCGCGCATAACCGACGTCAGTGATTGCGCCACGCTGAGCCCCACGGTGCCCGGCGAGGACGGCCGATTCGTATCCGGAGCGCTGCTACCTCGAGGAGTTCCTATCGTGGGTGCGGGTCTCGTCGTTGGACCCTGCTGGGAAGGGGCCACCGCGAACCGGCTTGTGCTGCGCATTGCGAACGGCATTGTCTCGAACGCGGGCGTGATAGTGGTCGAGGAAGACCCTCGACACGAGCTCACGGCGGCTGTGGACTCCGGTCTTCTCGAAGATGCTCTTGAGATGGTCCTGGACCGTGTGTGGGGAGACGAAGAGCGCCTGCGAGATCTCCTTCGTGGTTGCCCCGTGCAGCACGAACCGGGTGATGTCCCGCTCGCGCGGGGTCAGTCCGAACGCAGCCATGAGCAGCGACGCGACGCTGGAGCGCGGGGCGGGCTCGACGATGACAGCGAGCCTGCGCCCATCGGCCGTGCCGATCGACGTGCCATGGAGGATGAGCCACTGGCCGCTGGGTGTCACGACGCGGACGGACGCGGCGTCGGCAGGACCGCTGTCCTCATACAGGAGCTGCTGCGTACGGGCGGCCACCGACAGGACGGCGGCAGGTAGCTCGCCGTTGGCGGATCCTCGTGGCAGCTGTGCCAGCCAGGACTCGGTCCCGGCGCTGATAGATTCGACCGTCCAGTCTGCCGCCAGAACGACCAGCCCCGGAGGTTGTGGCAGGTCGGGGTCCATGGCCGATCCCAGCAGCAGCCCTCGACGCACCCCATCCGCAAGGTGCGGGGCCAGGGTGCGCAGGCATCCCACCTCCTGGTCGTTGTAGGGACGCCGACCGAACTGCCCGCACAGCCGCAAGGTTCCCCAGGTCTCACCTGTCCGTGACCTCAACGCCACGAGCGCCTGGTCGTTCATCCTGACGGACGCCATAAGCGGGTACGACGGGCTGCGCTCGGGCCTACCGCTGGTCGCCTGCCAGAACGTCTGGACCCCTTGCGGGTCGCGAACGACGTCGCCCGACTTGAGGAAGTCGTCCTCGACGTACTCCCAGTGCACCTCTTCGGACACGTCGAGGTCGACGCCACCGTGGATGCTCGTGATCAGATTGGAGGAGGGGTCGAGCATGTACCACGTGAGCGTGTGGTTCGGGACCGTCGAGGAGATCGCCTCGGTGGCCGCCTCGAAGAACGTGTCGAGGTCGTGACCGGCCAGAGCAAGTCCTCGAACCCGGTCGAGAACCTTCTCCATGAATCTGCCGCTCGCGGTCGGACACCGCGTGGTCCGACACGCCGGAGGAGAATACCAACGTTCTGGGATAGACGTCCCCGGCCCGGCGGGCCAGAATCCTCCGAAAGCGGAGGTTGCTGCGGTGGCAGCTCCGGTTCGCGTGGGCGAGCACGGCGTGGTCCTGGGGGCCAGCATCGCCGGGCTCGTCACGGCCCGGGTGCTGTCGGACCACTTCGACCGTGTCACGGTCGTCGAACGCGACGTGCTGCCCGACGGCCCGCAGCATCGCAGGGGCGTGCCGCAGGACCGGCACCCGCACCTGCTCCAGGCGGGGGGTGCACAAGCCCTCGACGACCTCTTCCCGGGGATCCTCGACGAACTCGCGGCCGCCGGTTCCGCGGTCGTGATCGAGGACTACTCGAAGTTCCACTTCGACGTCGGCGGCCACATCCTCGCCAAGTCCGGGCCGCCGAAGAAGCCGCTGACCTTCTACCTGCAGTCCCGACCCTTCCTCGAGGCATGCGTCCGGCGGCGCGTCCGCAACCTTCCCAACGTGACGATCCTCGACGGCCACATCGTCACGGAATTCGCATCCACCGACAGCGGTGCCGTGACGGGAGCGAAGGTGACCAGCCCGGCCGGCGACGGTGAGGTCATCCCTGCCGACCTGGTGGTCGACGCGATGGGTCGCGGCGGCCGGACGCCTGCGTTCCTCGGCCGCCACGGCTTCAAGCAGCCCCCCGAGGAGCGGGTCGTAGCTCGGGTCACCTACTCGGCCCAGCTCGTGCACTGGCCGATCGACACGCTGCCCGCGGTCGTCATCGGGGTGGAAGCGACTCCTGAGCGACCCATCGGGATGTCCCTCATACCCCAGGAGAACTCCACCGCCATGTTCTGGCTCGGTGGCATGGTGGGCCACGAGCCCCCCGCCCAGTTCGCGGCGATGATCGAGTGCGCCGAGCGGTTCTCCCCGCCCGACCTGATCGCGGCGCTCCGCACCGCGACACCGATCGGGCCCGCGTCCCAACACAGGATCCCGGCCGCCCTCTGGCGTCGCTACGACCGGATGAAGGCCTTCCCGGAGGGACTTCTCGTCATCGGTGACGCGATCTGCGTGTACAACCCGACGTACGGTCAAGGCATGTCGGTGGCGGCGCTGCAGGCGCTCGCCCTCCGACGCTGCCTGGCGAAGGGAGGCACTGACCTTTCCAGACGGTTCTTCAAAGCTGCTGCCAAGCCCACCGCAGCCGCCTGGATGCTGGCCGCAGCTGCCGACCTGGCCTACCCCGAGGCGATGGGCAACCGGAACCTGCAGGTGAAGCTCAGCCACCGACTCGAGAAGCCGCTCCTCGCCGCCGCCGAGACCGACGTCGAGGTCTACTCGCAGGTTCTCAAGGTGAGTGCGTTCGTGGATCCGCCCTCCTCCCTGCTGTCGCCTGGCTTCCTGCTACGGCTCGTGCGCGCGGCTCGACGGGCACCGAAGGACAACCGGGCTTCACTTGGTGACGGCGTCGAGCGACTCCCTGCGGACATCGACCAATCGCCATCGCCACGATGACCCCAGGCAAGCTCACCAGCGCTCGCATGAGGGCCCGCTCTCGACATCGAACGCGTCGCCCTCGTCCTCGCCACAGAAGCACCACCTCGCCGCTGTTCCAGCGCAGCGGAGTTGTGCGCGCCTGCGCACCGGCCCGGGTGACTATCGACCCGCGCAGAACATCAGGGAATAGCTACGGGTCTCAGCTCGTGACGAGTCCCATGACGGGGTCCTGCCGGGCCCGAGGATACTGATGCCTCATCATGCATTCCGGATGGCGTCCCGCACCACCCGAGCGAGGGCCGAGAACGCGGCGAGCGTCATCGAGGACAGCAGACGTAGCAGGACGGTCGCCCGCTGAGCGAGGTTCGCGGGGCTCTTATCGCGCGCCGCTCGGATTCTGCTGGGACACGGGTCGCTGCGGTTGGCGGGCGAGCCTGCTCAACGCGGCACGGTTCCCCCCGACGGGCGGCTGTTGCGAACCTCACCCTGCCGGACGGAGCGGAAGCTCGCGCTCACGGACGGCCTCTGCGGCGTAGCGGAGCGCCTCGGTGACGTCCTCGGGCTCGAGGTAGGGGAAGTCGGCCACGATCTCCTCGACGGTCATCCCGTCGGCGACCATGCCGACCACCGTGGCCACCGGCACCCGCAGCCCACGGACGCAAGGCACACCATCCAGCAGGTCAGGGTCGGTCGTGATCCGCTCGAACGCCTCGTCCACCCTCCTCACAAGGCAGCGTACGTCGTGGCACGACCCGTCGGGCAGGGGGTGTCCACGGTCGTCGACCGCGAACCTCGCCAAGCGAATCGGCCCGCTACGGCATGGCACTGCTCGTCTCACCGGCACAGGATGGGGCCAGGCGCCTCTCACCGCATGGAGGTCCGGGCCAAAACGTGCCCAGACATGCCCACCACCGAACACGACCGCTTCGGCGGGCCGTGCGCGCGTCGGGCTGCGCCGGCTTCCGCGCAAAGGCGACACGGCAGCGGTTGAGTCGACAGGTAGGGATGGCTCATGGCGCGGCGCGCCCCTGTTGAGGCGTATCTGACGGCTTGTGCCTGGTCCCGAACTCGGTGTTGGACAGGCCGTTCGCGCTGAGTTCGACGACCTCGGCCTCTCGGCTGCTGAGTCGTCAGGGGGCGGCCCAGCAGGTGCGTTGCGTGCGGTGGTCGGGATGCCGTCGAGGTGGTCTCGCAGTCGGGATTGCACGTGGGGTCAAGTAGCGCGTCTCCGGTGGCGACGGTGTGGATGGCGTGGCCACCTCATAGCCTGGACCGAGCGCCCGCGCTGCGCTCAGGTGTGCTCCAGTCGGGCGACCTCGTGGTCCGGCATGGGCGCCGGTGCTGCGCGGGGCCAGGTCCAGGCCAAGCGGAGAACGAGCGCGAGAACGATCACCTCGAGTCCCACTGCGAGGCCGAAGAAACACCTGACCCACGTCTACGCCAAGCTCGACGTCGACGGTCGAGCCGATCTCGCCGCACAGGCGGCCCGCCGTAACCTCGAGCAGGACCACGGCTCGACGAGACATCACCCGGTCGGGTGATCTTCTCCGGCGTCGTCTGCGTCATCGTTTCAAGCATGTCCGCACGAGACGAAGGAGGGAGCACATGAGCGACCAACGAACCCACTACGTGACCACCACCGACGGCGTCACCATCGGTGGGACCGTGCACGGCCAGGGGCCACCACTGGTGTTCCTGCACGGGGCCATCGGCGATGGCGACCTCGACTGGCAAGCGCTGGTTCCGCACCTGGCCGACCGGTTCACCTGCCATCTGCCGAGCACACGCGGCCGTGGCCTCAGCGGCGACCACCCCGACCTCAGCCCCGGTCGGATGGTCGACGACGTCATCGCCTACGTCGACAGCATCGGAAAGGTGGCCGGACTGGTTGGTTGGGGCGCCGGCGCCATCATGGCGCTCGCGGTGGCGGCGAGCCGGTCCGACGCCGTGGACGCGGTGGCCCCCGTCGAGATTCCGGTGCGCAGCGTGTGGGACGAGCAGCATCTCGCGGCTATCGGGGACACCCTCTCTCGCATGGGCGAGCTGGCCGCCGAGGGAAGGTTGACGGATGCGGCTCGGGCGTTCGCGGGCTTCGTCATGAAGGACGAGGAGATCGCCGTGCTCGACGACGCCGGCTACTTCGAGGCCACAGGGCGTTACGTCCCGAATCTGCTCAAGGGTTTTGAGCAACAGGGGAACTCCCAGGGGCCCGACCCCACTGATCCGGACGTGCTCGGCACGATCGCGGCTCCGGTGCTGGTGGTGCACGGCTCGGACACCAAGCCGGTCTGGACCCGCGGCGCGCAGCATGTGGCCGACCACGTCCCCAACGCACGGATGCACGAGATCCGCGGCGCCGGGATCGCCACCCCGCTGCTCCATCCCGAGGCGCTCGCCGAAGCACTCACCGAGTTCTTCTCGCCCGCGCAGCAGCCGGCCTGACCTGCCGACCGACAACACAATCGCCCCATGGCCGATACCGGCCCCCGCAAGCTGTGCGCGGTCGCCATGACGAGCTTGCCCGCCCGGACGTGACGACGCGCCGTGGATGCTCAGGGGGTGATGACGACCTTGCCCCGCGTGTGGCCCTCGCTGAGGTAGCGCAGGGCCTCGGCGGCCTCACGGAGCGGATAGGTGCGGTCGACCACCGGGGTGACGCTCCCGGTCTCGATGAGCTCGCTCAGGGCGAGGAGGTCGCTGCGGTTCTCGCTGGTGCACCGGGAGTGCGACAGTGGCTGCGCCTCGGCGTTGTCGAGGATGACGTCGTAGCGCTCTCCGCTGCGGGTGAAGTCGGTGCGGGTGTAGTCGATGACGTGGTGGGCACCGATCGAGC
>CAZSQF010000150.1:0-7441 GCA_964608935.1 uncultured Actinomycetota bacterium
GTTGAGGTGCCCGCCGAAGCCCGTGGCCACCGCGCGGATCACCTCGTCGGTCTCCGGCTCGTGTACGGACTCACCCGACCTCCCGGTCACCACGCCGGGCGCGACTACTTCGGCGGGTTCTGCCTGTTCAACCACGCCGCGGTGGCCGCCCGGCGCCTGTCCGAGGGCGGCCGCGTCGCGATCCTCGACGTCGACGTCCACCACGGCAACGGCACCCAGGACCTGTTCTGGCGCGATCCCGACGTGCTGTTCGTGTCGCTGCACGGCGACCCCGACCACCTCTACCCGTTCTTCTCGGGCTTCGACGACGAGGAGGGCGAGGGCCCCGGGCGGGGCACGACGCGCAACCTGCCCCTCGGGCCGGGGACGACCGACGAGCACTACCTCGACGCGCTCGACGTGGCCTGCGAGGTCGTGGACCGCTTCGACCCCACGACCGTGGTGGTGTCGCTCGGGCTCGACACCGCCGCGGTCGACCCGATTGCGACCCTGTCGCTGTCGCCGCTCGCCTACGGCGAGATCGGGCGACGGATCGGTCATCTCGGACGGCCGACGCTCCTGCTCCAGGAGGGCGGCTACGCCGTCGACCACCTCGGTGCCATGGCGACGGCCGTCCTCGCGGGAGCAGCGCCCACCGCCTGAGGCCGGTTCGTACCCTTGTCGCCCGCCTGCGCGTCGCACGCGAGAGGGAGGCCGTGTCACCACCGCTGACCCGCACGGAGGCACTGCGCGTCCTCGAACTGCCCGCGTCGGCCGACGCCGGCACGGTCAAGCGGGCCTACCGCCGGCTGGCGCGTGAGCACCACCCCGATCGCGGGGGCGACCCGGCCACCTTCCACCGGTTGCAGCAGGCCTACGAGCGGCTCGCCGAGGACGATGACCGCCCCGAGCCGCCACAGGTGTCGCGCGGCCGCCCGTCGCGACCGGCCGGCGGGCCGGACGGCGACGGCATCACGGTCGACCTCGGCTCGATCGACTGGGACGTCTCGTGCCCGGACGGTGAGGTCCCGCTGAGCCGGGACCGGCTCGCGATCCTGCTCGCCCGCGATCACACCGGCCCGGTCCATCCCGTGACGGCCGCGAGCCGGGCGCCCGGCTCCCGGCTCAACCGCCTCGCCGTCATGCTCGCTGGCGACCTCACCTCACGACTGTCCATCGGGCCGGGCACCGACGACCGCCGGCGTCCGGTCGTCACGGTCGATCTGCGCGGCTCGACCCGTCGGGCCCGGCGTGCGTTGGACCGGGTCGCGCTCGGCCCGTTGTGGACGCGGACCCGCACGTCGAGCAGCACGCTGTTGCGGTCCACGCTGACGCCACGGGACGATCGACGCGTGACCTCGGTGTGCGCCACTGACCGCGTCGAGGGCCTCCTGGGCGAGCTGGACTGGCCGCTGGGGGCCTGGACGGTGATGCTCGAGCGGCAGGTGTCCTGACGGCGGGACCCGCGGGCGTCAGGACGGCGACACGAACCCCATGCCGACCAGCTCGCGCTCGGTCATCAGCACCGGCGGGTCGGTCAGCAGCGGCCAGCCCTCGCCGGTGATGTGCAGCTCGCCCCCCGCCAGGTCGTAGATCGTCATCCCGTCGGGACGGTGGGCGACCGCGACCCCGTCCTGGATCCAGACGTCGGCCGGCAGCCGGGGCAGCTCCACGTCGGGTCGCGGCTGCCCGGTGACCAGGTCGAGCGCCACAGGTGTCGCCCCACCGGTTGGGCGCACCACCACCGCTCCACGACCGACATGGACGATCACCCGGCAGCACGCGTGGTCGAGCGCGTCCCCGCCGAACTCGTGCTGCCAGGCGATCGACCCGTCGGGCTCTATCGCGATCGCCGACAGTGCGTGCCCCGCGACCGGGTCCGAGACCATCGCGACGACGCCGCCGTCGTCGGTCGCGACCATCGGGTAGTCGATCACGCCCGGCAGCTCGGCGACGACCGACCCGTCCGAGGGATCCAGGAGACGGTCTGCCGACGGCGTTTCGGGCTCGGCCGACCCGCCCCGCAGGACGAGCCATCGACCGAGCACCTCGATCCAGGCGTCATCGAGCGCGCTGACGGCGAACCGCGTGTCACCCGTGACCGGGTCGAGCACGTGCAGCTGCTCGTCGGCGTGCACGACGACCAGGTGCTCGGAGATGTGGTAGACGTCGCCGTGACGGAACCCGCGGGCCCACAACAGCTCGCCATCGCCGACCGCGACCGCCGTGACCGACGTCTCGTCCTGTCCGGAGCGGGATCGCATCCCGGCGAGCATGATCCGGTCGCCGGCGGGGACGGTCCACCACACCTCCTGCACGGGCAGCTGGATGGTCCAGCGTGCGTGCCCGTCCGGATCCCGCAGCTGCACGCCCCCACGCTGGTCGGTGACGATCAGGTGCGGGCCCGCACCCGCCAGGTGCACGTCGCCCGGTCGAGGCCGCCACGGGACGTGTTCGCCGCTCCCGGCCGCCCGGACCATTCCCCCGATCGGGCGCCGCCACCCGTCCTCGCCGGTCACCTGGTCGATGGCGACCAGCTCGCCGTCCTCGACCATGACGAGCTGGTCGGCGACGACGGCGACCGCCCCCCAGGAGCCGGGGAGGGCCCGCCGCCAGCGCTCACACCCTTCGGGCTCGCAGCGGACCCGGGTCGCGTCGAACGGTACGAGTGCCGCGGCGGCCTCCTCGCGCGACAGGCCGGAGCCGGCGACCTCGGCGGGAACCGGGAGCGACACCCCCTGCTCGGGCGCGCCGGCGGACAGGCCGCGGTCGATCGTGACGACGCCCGCAGCCACCGCACCGGCGACGACCACGCCGACGGCGAGGCGCAGGCCGCCTCCCGGGGGTCGCAACCGGGCCCGGGGCGCGACGGGGACGGCGAGCGGGAGACCGCACGCCCCGCAGAAGCGGGCTCGCGCCGCCGGCCATGTCGCGCCGCAGGCGCCGCAGGCGATGTCCGGGACCCGGCCCACGACCAGCCCTCGCTCCGCGGGGCCCGGACGGGCGCCGCGAGGCCCTACCTTACGGCGCACGTCCGGACCTCACAGCGACGGCGTGAACCGCAGGCCGACGAGCTCGTCGTCGGCCAGCAGCACGGGCGGGTCGGTCAGGATCGGCCAGGCGTGCCCGGACGCCCGGATCCGGCGGCCGCGACCGTCGTCCAGGACGACTGCGTCCGTCCCGGGGTCGTGGCCGATGGCGAGCCCGTTCTCGAACCACACGGCGCCGGGGACGTCGGGCACCGGCACGTCCGGGCGCGGCTCGCCGGTCAACACATCGAGCACCGCCACCAGCCCGCTGCGCCCGGACCGCACCACCGCCGCGTCCGGACCGATCGCGGCCACCAAGGGGCAGCAGTCGTGGCGGCCGGCCTCGGCCAGGGCATGGTGCCAGGCGACGGCACCGTCCGGGTCGAGCGCCACTGCGCCGACCGGGCCACCGTCGGCGGAGGCCGCCTCCTCCCAGAGCAGCGCCACGAGGCGCTCGTCGAACTCGATCACGGGATGGTCGAGCCGCCCGGGCAGCTCGGTGATCACCGACCCGTCCGACGGGTCAAGGAGCCACGTCCGGTCGCCGATCCCGGCCGAATGCCCCTGGAGCGCGAACCAGGGGCCCATCGCCACCAGCCACGACCCGTCGCCATCGGGCCCTCGCGTGAAGCGCGCCTCCCCGGTCACCGGATCGAGGACCTCGAGCCCGTCGCGGGTGCCGAACACGACGCCGTGGTGGCCGACGGCCTGGAGTCCTCCTTGCTCGATCGTCCGGGTCCACAGGGGCCGCCCGTCCGCCAGGTCGAGCGCCATGACGAACTCCGGCGGCGACGGCAGATCGACGGTCGGCCCGCTCAGCACCACGGCGTCGCCGGCTCCCGCGACCCACCACAGCTCCCGTATGGGTATCGCCGTGGTCCAGCTCACCCGGCCGTCGGCCTCGCGCAGCTGGAGCACACCGTGCCGATCCGTCAGGATGAGCCGCCCACCCACCTCCACCACCCTCAACGCCTCGGGACGGGGCCGCCACGGACTCAGCTCCCCGGTGATGGCGCCACGGACGACGCCATCGACCCGCCGACGCCACCGGTCCTCGCCCGTGGTGGCGTCGACCCCGACCAGCTCGCCCCCTTCGAGCACGACGAGCGCGCCGTCGACGGCAACAACGCGGTCCCACCCCCCGGACACGGGCCGGCGCCACTGCTCGCAGCCATCCGGCTGGCACGTGACCCGCAGGGGTGCAGGTTGCGCCTCCGACCCGCCGGGCGGGTCGTCCGCGGCGCCGGCATCGGGCACGGCGGCATCGGGCACGACCTCGTCGGGCGCTGGCAGCGCGACGTCGTCGTCTGGCGGGTCCAACGGGGGCGCCCGCTCGACCACGACGGCTGCGAGCACCACCGCCGACGCGATCCCGAGCGTCCAGACCAGGCGCCGGTCGGGAGCCAGCCGCCGAGGGAACGACCCGGGCGCACCGACCAGCGGGGTGCCGCAGGAGCCGCAGAACCGGGCACGGGTGGCCGACCAGCGTGCACCACAGGCCCGACAGCCGACCGTCCGAGCCCGGCGCACCTGCGCCCCCAGTCCGCGGCGCCCCGACGGTCGCCGCACGTCGTCGGTCACGGTAGGGCGCGGACGAGACACCGGCGACACGACGCCGTCAGCACACCCCCGACGGAGGCTCGAGCGTGGCCTCGTCCAGACGCTCGAGCAGGGTCTCGATCGGCACGACCAGGCCGCGCCGCGATTCGACCTCGAGTGCGAACACGACCCCGACGACGAGGCCGCCCTCATCGAGCAGCGGCCCGCCGGAATTGCCCTGACGGATCTCGGCGTCGATCCGGATCACGTCGGCCGGCTCGCCCAGCACCTCGCCGTCCACCAGCCCGACGACCGCGCCCCGGGTGATCGTCGCCGGCCCACCGCCGGGATAGCCGACCGCGAGCACCGACTCACCGACCTCGACCGGCGTGGTGCGCAGCTCGGCGACCGGGAGGTCGACGTCGGTGTCCAGCCGCAACAGGGCCAGGTCCGAGTCGGCGGCGAACCCGGTCACGCTCGCGGGGATCGACACGCCGTCCCAGGTGTTGACGGTGACCAGTCGGGGCTGGTCGAGGACGTGGCGGTTGGTGACCACGACACCGCCCGGCAGCACGAACCCGGACCCGATCCCGAAGCGCTCGCAGCCGAGCGAGCGGATCCGGACGGTGATCTCCTGCGCCTGCCGTTCGACCGACGCCGCCGCGGGCGTCGGGAGCTCGATGTCGTCGGCGTCGGCGACCGGCGGCGGCTCGGCCAGTGGCGGTGGTGGTTCGACACAGGCCCCGGCGACCACGGCGACCAGGCCGAGGACCGACAACCGACGGCGCAACAGCCGGGTCACCGTCGCAGCAGCTGGTCGGCCGCGGCGGCGGCGTTCGCGGCGGCCGTCCGGGCGTCGTTGCAGAACGAGGTGGTCGACTGGGCCGCGGCGTTGAGCGGCTCGACGTCCACGAACTCGCCGGCGGCGGCCGCGTTGTAGGCCTCGGTTGACTGGCCGAGCAGGTCGAACAGGCGGGTCACGCAGGCGTCGAGTGAGTCGACGGCGGCGGTGACGCGGGTGGAGAGGTCGACGAAGACGTCGCGTTCGACCTGGATGGTGGTGGCCTCGTCCTCGGCCAGCGCCTTCTCGCCTGCGAGCTCACGGACACGGTCCTCGAGCTCGGCGACGTCCCGCTCGGAGGTCCCGACCACGTCGACGACCTCGCCGAGCTGTCGCTCGAGCGAACGGTTGCGATCGACCGCCTCGTCGCGCTGCGCCTCGAGCGCCACCGCCCGGTCGCGCCATTCGGCCGCGACCGACCGCTGCTCCCACGCGACGCCCACGGCCGCGCCGGCCACGGCGAACAGCAGCACGACCGCGACGACCCACGGCCAGCGGCGGCGCACGGCCGGTGCCGGCGGTGACCCGGCGGGGGGCCAGCTCGGGGCGGGTCGATCGTCTCGGTGCTGCTCGTCCACGGTGTTCGCGGCTCCCGGGAGGCGGTCGGCTCCCAGGGTGCCACGCTTTTCGCGGCCCATCGCGCACCCGACCGCCAGGTGCCGGTGGCACGGCCGCTCAGCTGTGGTCGGGGTCGAGGTAGCGGACGGGGTCCTCGTCGAACAGCCGCTTGCACGCGGGGCAGCAGAACACGATGTGGGCACCGTCGTGATGCGAGGTGAAGCGCGCGCCCGCCACCTCGACCTCCATGCCGCACACGGGATCGATCGCCGTGGCCGGCTCGGGTGCGGCGCCGGTCTCGGCCACGCCCGCGATGCCGCCGCGAGCCTTGAGCGCCACGAGCTCGGCGAGGATCGCCACGCCGATCTCACGGTGCTCGATGCGCCCGAGGTCGAGCCCGGCCGGCGTGTGGACGCGGGCCACCTGCGCGTCGTCGTAGCCCCGATCGCGGAGGTAGCCGAGCAGCGTCTCGCCCCGCCGGCGCGAGGCGACCAGCCCGATCCAGGCGGCGTCGGTGGCGAGCGCCGCCTCGAGGGCGGCCTCGTCGTCGTGGCCCTGGGTCGCGACCACGATCGCGGTCGTGTCGTCGACGCCGGCGTCCGCGACCGACGCGGCGGCCGGGGCCGCGGCCGGCAACGGCTCGGGACCCAAGCCCACCACGCTCACCCGCCAGTCGAGGGCCGCGAGCAGGTCGACGAGCGTGCCCACGGCCGGCGACCGCCCGACCAGGACGACGTGGGGCTGCGGCAGCACGGGCTCCATGAAGACCTCCAGCGCCCCTTCGCTCGCACAGGCGATCGGCACCTGCAGCACATCCCCCCGCAGCGGCGTGTCGAGCTCGTCCCGAGGGCCGAGGTGGATCAGCTTCGGCTCGCCGTCGTTCAGCACGCGCCGCGCCTCGCGGAGCACGGTCGGCTCGGCACAGGCACCACCGATCCAGCCGTGCACGGTCCCGTCGGGCTCCAGGATCGCGTGGCTGCCCTGCTTGCCCGACGTCGGCCGCCGCGACCACACGACCGTGGCCAACACGTACGGCCGGTGCCGGCGGTGCAGGTCCGCGGCGAGCGCGAGGAGGTCGCCTCTCACGGCTGCCCCGTTCAGCCGGCGTCGCCGTCGTGGATGGCCCTCCACACCCGATCCGGCAGCGCCGGCATGTCGATGTTGCGCACGCCGAGGTGGGCGAGCGCGTCGATCACCGCGTTGATGTACGCCGCCGGCGAGCCCACGGTGGCCGACTCGCCCACCCCCTTGGCGCCGATCGGGTGGTGCGGCGAGGGCGTGACCGTCTCGCCGAGCTCGAACCGCGGCGTCTCCCACGCGGTCGGGACGAGGTAGTCCATGAAGTTCGATCCGATGCAGTTGCCGTCGTCGTCGAAGGTGATGAACTGCATGGACGACATGGCGTAGCCCTCGGTGAGCCCACCGTGGATCTGGCCCTCAACGATCATCGGGTTGATGCGCACGCCGCAGTCGTCGACCGCGACCATCCGGTCGA
>CAZSQF010000151.1:0-7440 GCA_964608935.1 uncultured Actinomycetota bacterium
CCGGCGAGCAGGTTGACGAGGTGGTACTGGGCCCGGTTGGTGTCCTGGTACTCGTCGACGAGGAGGTAGCGGAAGCGCTGCTGGTAGTGCTCGAGCACCGGGTCGAACAGCTGGAGCAGCTCGACGGTCTTGACGATGAGGTCGTCGAAGTCGAGCGCGTTGGCCTTGAACAGTCGGTCCTGGTAGGCCTCGTACACCTCGGCGATCTGGATCTCGGGCCAGTCGCCGGCGCGCGCCTTGTAGGTCTCGAAGTCGACCAGCTCGTCCTTCGCGTTGCTGATCGCCACCTGGATCGCCCGCGGCGACAGGCGCCGGTCGTCGACGCCGAGCTCCTTGGCGAGCTGGGTGATCAGCCGCCGCGAATCCTGCGCGTCGTAGATCGTGAACGCGCTCTTGTAGCCGAGCCGCGGCAGGTCCCGACGCAGGATCCGGACACACGCCTTGTGGAAGGTCGTGACCCACATGCGGTCGGAGAGGCGCTCGCCGACGAGGTGGCCGACCCGTTCGGCCATCTCGCCGGCGGCCTTGTTCGTGAACGTGATCGCGAGGATCTCGAACGGGTTGACCCCGAGATCGCGGATCAGGTGGGCGATGCGGTGGGTGAGCACGCGCGTCTTGCCCGAGCCGGCGCCGGCGACCACCAGCACCGGCCCGTCGACCGCCAGCACGGCCTCGCGCTGGGCGGGGTTGAGGTCGTCGAGCAACGGGGTCGAGGGGTCGGGCACGGCAGACCTCGGACGAGCAACGCGGGGCGGATCCGGCGGCGTGGCCCGAGGGTAGTGCAGGTGCGTGACGGCTCAGTCGGCGTCAGCGCACGAAGCGGATCGTGAGCGGGTAGCGGTAGCCCTCGCCGTTGGACGCCTTGACCGCCGCGATGATCGGCAGCACGAACCACGCGATCACCGCCGCCACCGCCAACAGCCCGATCGGGATCAGCGCGAGCCCGAGGGTGAGCACACCGATGACGACGACCGGGATCGTCAGAAGGATCGACGACACCAGGACGAGCAGCACGGTGAGCTGGAAGTTGAGCGACTCCTTGGCGTGGTGGTCGATGAACCGGTGGTCGTCGCGCTTCACCAGCCAGATCACCAGCGGCCCGAGGAAGGCCAGGGTCGCGGCGGACACCAGGCCGAGCCCGAGCCCGGCGAGGTGGGAGCCGATGCCCCAGCCCCGCACCTCACCCGACAGGCCGGACGGGTGTGCCGCGCCGGCCGGGGGTGCGCCGACCCCACCGGCGGCCGGTGCGACCGGGGCGCCGCAGACCGGACAGGTCGTCGCGGTCGATTCGAGCGTCGCTCCGCAGGTCGTGCAGGTCATGATCGCATCCTCCTGGTGGTCGCGGGGTCACCGCGTCGTCACCACCAGGGTCGCGCACACCGACGGCCGCGACCATCGGGGGACCCCCTCGGGCATCCCTGAGACGCCCCGGGGGAGGTCGGGGTGCCCGCGACGTGGGCGGGGCGGCCGATCGGCCGCCCCGCCCAGTCGCTCGGATGCCGTCGTCGTCTACGCGCCCGAGCACGGCGCGCTGTAGTCGAAGGCGTCGGCGGTCGGCCCGGTCACGCCGGTCTCGACCGTGGTGATGCCCAGGGGCGAATCCGCGTCCGGCACCCCGATGATCGCGGTCCGCACCGCGGTCTCGTTCGGGTCGCCCCCGAACGTGCGGTTGGGCAGCGCGCCCTCGTAGTCGACCTCGAGCCCGTCGGCGGCCGCCCGGACGCCGGCCCGGGTCAGATCGCCGTTGGCGACGGCCTGCTCGAGCAGCGACTTGATCGGGTACGACCAGATCCACCCGAACGTGTAGCCGTCGTTGGTGGGCAGCTCCCCGTCGAGGGACGCCTGCATCGCCTGGTGTGCCTCGCTCTCGCCGCCGAAGCTCTCCCACGGCGCGATCCAGGTGTAGAGCGCCTCGAGGGCCGGACCGGCCGGCGTGTCCAGCAGCGCCGGGTTCCACGTCGGCACCGAGCCGAGGAACGGGCTGGTGAAGTCGTTGGCCGCCGACCCGCCGACGATCTCGGCGAGCTCGGCCGGGCCGGTCGCGATGCCGACGACGTCGGCTCCCGACCCCACGACCTGTCCGATCGCGGCATCCTGCGAGCCGACGACGGCGTTCGGGGCGGTCTCGACGAAGCCGAGGAACTCGGCGTCGTTCGCCGCGGCCCAGGCCTCGACGCCGGCGGCAAAGTCGCCGCCGTAGTCACCGGGGTAGCCGACCGCGAGGACCGAGTTGATCTCCATCTGGTCGGAGAACCAGTCGAGCCCGATCTGGGACTCGATGCAGTACGAGTAGCCGGAGTTCAGGATGACGCCGTTGTCGGCCTCCGCGAAGTCCCAGCCCGACCACCACGACGCCGGTGCGCCGATGACGTCGTCGGCGTCCATGTCGGGCAGGATCGCCTCGGTCGGCGGGGTGCCGAGCGTCTGGGCGAGCGCGAGGACCTCGGGCTCGATCGCGCGGTACTGGGCGCTGTGCTCCTGCGGGTCGTACTTGTTGTCGCGGGTGTAGGTGTCGACGTCGATGTCGAAGCCACCGATGCCGCCCTGCTCGTTCACGTGCCGCCAGAAGGCGCGCTGGCCCTCGGTGATCGGCACGGCGAGGCCCGCGAAGGGCCCCTCGGTCAGGTCGGACAGGATGCCGAGGTAGATGCAGCCGTTGTCCGCGTTGATCCCGTCCGGGCACGGGTCCTCGGTCACGCCGACATCGAACACGATGTCGTCTGCCGGTTCGTCGGCCGGCTCGTCGTCCGGTGCCTCGGTGTCGTCGGTGTCGTCGGGTGCTGCGACGTCATCGTCGTCATCTGCCCCACACGCCGCCGCGACGAGTGCGACGGCGGCGAGGACGGCGGCCGTCCGACGCCATCTGCTGATCTCCCGCATCCTTGACCTCCCGGTCATCGCTGTGCTGGTCGAGCCTCCCGCCGGTGAGCGTAGCGTCACCGACGGGCTTCTACTACCGCTGTCGTACCACCCGAGCCCTGCGTCGCGGCGCGTCGGTCAGTACGAGAACGGCCATGCCTTCCAGTAGTTGCGCACGCGCAGCCACAGTCCGAACAGCCCCCGGGGCTCGAGCACGAGGAACAGCACGATCAACGCGCCGTAGAGCATGATCTGGAGCTGGAAGACGGTGATCAGCCCCGGATCGCCCACGCTGCCGCCGATGAACGGGACGAAGTCGGCCAGGCGCTCGACGAAGCGCGGCAGCAGGATGATGAACGCCGCGCCGATGATCGAGCCCGAGATCGTCGCGATCCCGCCGATCAGGATGATCGCGAGGAAGTCGACCGACAGGAACAGGTCCCAGTTCTCCGGGGTCACCTGCCCGAGGGCGACCGTGAGCAGTCCGCCGGCGATGCCCGCGTAGAACGACGAGATGCCGAACGCGAGCACCTTCGTGCGCAGCAGCGGCACGCCCATGATCTCGGCGGCCATGTCCCGGTCGCGCACGGCCGCGAACGCGCGGCCCATCTTCGAGCGGGCGAGGTTGCGCGCGGCGACGCCGAGGACGACGAGCAGCACGAAGCACACGAGGTAGAAGAGGGTCTCTCGGGCGACGTCGACCCCGAACAGCGTGTGCCGCTGGTAGAGGTTGAAGCCCCCGATGACCGGTTCGGCCCCACGGCGCCCGATCCCCGGCCCGCCCGTGAACGTGCGCGCCTCCTTCCAGATGTGCTCGCCGATGAACACGAGCCCGAGCGTCAGGATCGCGAGGTAGAGCCCGCGCACGCGGGCGGCGAGCGGCGCCACGACGAGCCCCACGGCCATCGGCACGAGCCCGGCCATCGGCAGCCAGATCCACATCTCGAGCTCGAGCCCGCGCACGGACGAGGACGGGGCCCCGCCGAAGTAGGTGGCGGTGTAGGCACCGAGGCCGAGGAAGAAGGCGTGCCCGAGCGACACCTGGCCGGCATAGCCGGTGATGAGATTCATCCCGATGCCGCCGATGGCGTAGATGAACACGAGGGTGAGCAGGTTCTGGTGGTCGCGGCTGGCGAACAGGGGCAGCAGCAGCACCGACACGACGAGCAGGCCGGTCCACAGCTGCTTGGTCCGGGTGTTCAGGATGGCCTGGTCGGCGGCGTAGTCCGTGAACAGCTCCGGTCGGCCACGCAGCCGCCTGCCGCTGCGACGGCCGCTCAGCTCGACGCTCGGCTTGTCGGTCATACGCGCTGCACCTCGGGCGTCCCGAAGAAGCCGTACGGCCGCACCATCAGGACCAGCACCATGATGAGGTAGGGCACGACGACGTCGAAGTTGGCGCCGAGCCACGGGGCCAGCGCCGGCTGGTAGGTCCGGGTCAGCGATTCGGCGACCCCGATGATCAGCCCGGCGTAGACCGTGCCCTCGAGCGAGTCCAGGCCCCCCAGGATGATGACGGGCAGCGCCTTCAGCGCCACCAGCGCCGTGATCGGCTCGACCCCGCCGCCGCCGGTGCCGACCAGCATGCCCGCGAGCGCGGCGAGCGCGCCGGCGATGGCCCAGGACATGCCGAACACCCGACCGACGTTGACCCCCTGGGCGAGCGCGACCTCCTGGTCGAGCGCGGTGGCTCGCATCGCCAACCCCACCCGCGAGCGCTTCATGAAGATCGACAGTGCCACGATCGCGACCAGGGAGATCACCAGCTTGGCCAGATCGACCTGGAACACCGCTACCCCGAACACGCTGGCGCGCTCGAGCCCCCACGGGTCGCCGACGGTGATGACGTTGGTCCCCATCAGCCGGAACGCCAACGGGAACAGGATGATGAACAGCCCGATGGTGACCATGGCCGCCGCGAACGGCGGCTCACCCACCATCGGGCGCAGCGCGATCCGCTCGCACACCGCGGCGAGCACCGCGATCGTCGCCATGCCCGCGAGCACGGCCAGCCAGAACGGCAACCCGACGTTGAACACGAACCACGACGTCGAGTACGCCCCGAGGATCATCAGCGCCGGGTGGGCGAAGTTGACCACGTCGGTCGCCTTGTAGACGATGACGAAACCGGCCGCGAGCAGCGCGTACGTGCCGCCGATCCCGAGCCCCCGGATCACCGAGGCGAAGAAGATCTCCTCCACTAGGCGACCTCCGCCTCGTCGTCGCCGTCGACCGGACGCTCCGGGGCGTGCACCTCGGTGAGGTCGCCGCCGGCGTGCTCGGTGCGGTTGTCGTACATGTCGTCGACGAGGCGGGCGAACATGTCGTGCAACGAGGTGCGCTTGACCTTCTGCGTCGCGGTCAGCTCGCCGTCCTCGTGGTCGAGCTCCTTCGGCATCATCCGGAACTTGCGCACGTTCTCGGCACGCGCGTACTTCTCGTTCGTGTCCTTGATGACGCCCTGGACGAGCCGGAGGACCTCCTCCTTCTCGGACAGGTCGCGGTAGGTCGTGTACGGGATGCGGCGCCGCTGCGCCCAGTCACCGACGGTGTCGAACTCGATCCCGATGAGGGCGACGAGGTAGGGCTTGCGGTCGCCGATCACCACGGCCTCCTTGATGAACGGCGAGGTCTTGAGGGAGTTCTCGATCTCGGACGGCGAGACGTTCTTGCCGCCGGCGGTGATGATGATGTCCTTCAGCCGGTCCACGATGCGCACGTGGGTACCGTCGACCCACTCCCCGACGTCGCCGGTGTGCAGCCACCCGTCGTCATCGAGGACCTCGGCGGTCTGTTCCGGCTTGTTCCAGTAGCCCCCGAAGACCGCGGGGTGGCGGGTGAGGATCTCGCCGGTGTCCTCGTCGATCGCGACCTCGATGTCGGGGTGCGGCTCACCGACCGTGCCGAGCTTGACGCGTCCCGGCTTGTTCGAGGTGGCCACGGCGCTGTTCTCGGTCATGCCGTAGATCTCGTAGATGATGACGCCGATGCCGAAGAAGAACTCCAGCACCTCCGGCGCGATCGGCGCGGCGCCCGATCCCGCCGCGCGCACCTTGCGCAGCCCGATGCGGTCGCGCAGGGCCCGGAACACGAACGGGTAGCCGATCGCGTACAGCAGGCGGGTCCTTACGGTGTGGGTGCCCTCGTTGCGGACCAGGTCCTCGCCGATCTTGCCCGCGAGCCGCATCCCGGTGCCGTACACGAGCCGCTTGAGCGGCGAGGCCGACGCCATCTTGATGTGGATGCCGGCGTGGATCTTCTCCCAGATCCGTGGCACCGCGAAGAACAGCGTCGGCTGGACCTCCTTCAGGTTCGCCTGGACGGTCTCGATCGATTCGGCGAAGTGGACCGTGACCCCGGCCTCCGCGTTGGTCCAGGTCGTCGCGATGCGCTCGGCGACGTGGCACAGGGGCAGGTAGGACAGGATGACGTCGTCGGGCCTCGCCGGCGGGTTGTAGAACCCGCCCTCCCCCACCAGCTTGCGCACCGCGTAGTCGACGTTGCCGACCGTGAGCATGGCGCCCTTCGGGGGCCCGGTCGTCCCCGAGGTGTAGATCAGCATGGCGATGTCGTCGACCGTCGCCTCGCCGGCCATCCGGTCGACCAGATCGGGGTCGGACGCGCGGTGCTCGCGCCCGTGCTGCAGGAAGTCCTCCCACGCCAGCAGCTTGGGGTGGTCGTACTCGCGCACCCCGCGCGGCTCGAGGTAGACGATCCATTCGAGGTCGGGGCAGTCGTCCTCGACCGCGAGCGCCTTGTCGACCTGCTCCTGGTCCTCGGCGACGAGCACCTTGGACCCCGAGTCGCGCAGCAGGTAGGACACCTCCGCGGCCGGGTTGGTCGGGTACAGCCCCATCGTGATCGCCCGCAGCGCGTTGGTGCCGACGTCGGCGTAGAGCCACTCCGGCCGGTTCTCCGAGTGGACGGCGACGCGGTCCCCCGGCTCGACGCCGAGGGACGCGAGGGCGTGGGCGACGAGCTCGACGTGCTCCCAGTAGTCGCTCCAGGTGATGTCCTGCCAGATCCCCCACCGCTTCTCGCGCATGCAGACGCGGTCGGGCTCGGCCGTGGCCCAGTCCCGGATCCGCGACGGGATCGTGCGGACGGTGGCGCCGGCGCTCGGAGCGGGACGTTCGAGGACGGTGCTCATGGTCGGGTGGGCTCCTGGGTCTCGGGGTCGACGGTCCGTGCGACGATGTCCTCCCCTTCGCCGAGGTAGGCCTGGATCACCGCCGGGTCGCGCTGGATCTCCTCCGGGGTGCCGAGGGCGATGCGCTTGCCGAAGTCGAGCACCATGACGCGGTCGGCGAGATCCATGACCACGCCCATGTCGTGCTCGACCATGATCATGGTGAGGTCGAGCTCCGCGCGGATGTCGAGGATGAACCGCGCCATGTCCTCGGTCTCCTCGACGTTCATGCCCGCGACCGGCTCGTCGAGCAGCAGCAGCTTCGGTTCCATGGCCAGCGCCCGGCCGAGCTCGACGCGCTTCTTGATGCCGTAGGGCAGCATCCCGACCGGCAGCCTGCGCTGGGCCTCGATCTCGAGGAAGTCGATGATGTCCTCGACGATGCGCCGGTT
>CAZSQF010000152.1:0-7402 GCA_964608935.1 uncultured Actinomycetota bacterium
TCACCGAATCGTTCGACTACCTCATCGCCCGGCCGGGGCGTGCCGTGGCCGAGTGAGCCGGGCGCGCGGGATCAGACCAGCTCGAACCAGCGGCTCCAGGCGTCGGGCACCGTGGCACGGGAGCCGGGCTCCCGACCGAGCCAGGTGACCCGGACGCGGTAGCGGCCCGGCGCACACCGGGGTCCGGGAGGCTCGTCGGCCCAGGCGGGAACGACCGGCCCCTCGGTCTGGTGCCAGTAGGTCGGCAGGATCATCATCTGGCCGGGCAGCCAGCGGTCGACCGCGGGTGCCTCGGTCGGGCGGGCGATGTCGTCGTCCGCGACGACGCGATGGTGGCTGTCGCGGATGCTGAGCTGGTAGCGCTGCCAGGCCGGATAGTGGTGCTCCGTCCACCGGGCGCCGTCGTTGGTCGCGGTAACGGTGATGCGGACGGTGTCGCCGGGGGCGTACACGGCGCGATCGACGATCACGGCCACCTCGAAGCCGAGCAGTGGCTCGTCCGCAACCAGGAACGGTGGCTCGCCGTCGGTCACGCGACGACCGAGCCGGGCTCGAGATCGCCGTCGGCGTCGAGCAGCCGCACGGTCCCGTCGGGCTCGAGCCCCCCGAGCACGAGGAACTCGCTCGTGAACCCCGCGATCCGCTTCGCGCCGAGGTTGATCGCCCCGACCACCTGACGACCCCGGAGCTCGTCGGCCGTGTAGTTCGTGATCTTCGCGCTGGTACGCAGGCGGCCGATCAGCGGGCCGAAATCGACGGTCAGCTTCCACGCCGGTTGGCGTGCCTCGGGGAACTCTTCGACGTCGACGACCCGACCGAGGCGCAGATCCAGCGCCAGGAAGCCCTCGAAGCCGACCGGCTCCTTGCGCGGCAGGTCGCGCGGATCGTAGGGGCGTGCGGTGGGGTCGAGCTCGTGCTGGTCAGCCATCGTCGCCTCGTGCCAGCTCGCGGCTCCGGGCGACCCACCGATCCTTCAAGCTGCCCGCAGCCCCGCTGGCGAGCACCTCGCGGGCCCGGTCGAGGCCCGCCGCGAGGTCGTCGACCGCCCCCGCCGCGTACAGCGCGGCCGCGGCGTTGAGCGCGACGACGTCGGCACGCGGGCCGGGCTCCCCACCGAGCACCGCATCGGCGATCTCGACGTTCGCCCTCACGTCCCCGCCCCGCAGATCGGCGGGCGCGGCCCGCTCCAGCCCCAGGTCGGCCGGGTCGATCGTGCGCTCGCTGACCACGCCCTCGTGCACCTCCCACACCCGGCTCGGGCCGGTGGTGGTCAGCTCGTCCAGACCGTCCAGGCCCCGGAACACCAGTGCCCGACGCTTGCCGAGCCGGGCCAGGGCGTCCGCCATCACCGGAGCCATGCGCTCATCGGCGACGCCCACGACCTGGTGGGGGGCGCCCGCCGGGTTGGACAGCGGACCGAGCACGTTGAAGGTGGTCCGCACGCCCAGCTGTGCTCGCACGGGGGCGACGTGGCGCATGGCCGGATGGAAGGCCCGCGCGTACAAGAAGCCGATCCCGAGATCCCGGATGCAGGTCGCGACCCCGTCCGGGGACAGCTCGATCTCGATCCCCCACGCCTCGAGCAGGTCCGCACTCCCGCACGGGCTCGACGCGGCCCGGTTGCCGTGCTTGGCCACCGGCTGGCCCGCCGCGGCCGTGACGATGGCCGCGACGGTGGAGATGTTGAACGTGCCGGCGCCGTCCCCGCCGGTGCCGGCGGTGTCGACCAGGGTTGCGACCTCGGCGTCGGTGAGGTCGATGGGCTCGGCGGCGGCGACCATCGCCCGGACGAAGCCGGCGATCTCGGACGGCGCTTCGCCCTTGACGTGGAGGGCGACGAGCAGCCCCGCGACCTGTGCCGGCTCGGCCTCCCCGCGCATGATCGCCGCCATGATCGTCGCGGCGGTGTCCTCGTCGAGGTCCTCGCCGCGCAACAGGCGTCCCAGGACGTCGGGCCATGCCACCGTCACGGCGGACGCCTCCGTCGACGTGGTCATCTCAGCGGTGCAGTGCGGTGGCGGCCGCGACCTGCTTCGCCGCCGATCCGGCGTCTCCGTAGGGAGGGATGTCGGCGCCTTCGAGCGCACGGATGTCGCGCGCGAGCGCGAACGGATCGACCGGCTTGAGCAGCATCCCGCTCGCCCCGGCCCAGTTCGCGAGCCAGCGGTCCTGCTCACGGCTGGCCATGACGATGGCCGGCACCGGGTCCTGCTCCTCGAGCTCCCATCGCCCCCGGAGGTCGTAGAGCATCGCGAAGCCTCCCCGCGGGTACAGGTCGCCGTCGAGGACGAGCGCGTCGAACTGCTCGCCGTCGCGCAGCAGCAGATGCCGGGCCTCATCCACCGAGCCGGCTTCGACCACGTCGGCCGCGGCGTGCAGCGTCAGGGCGCTGGACGCGCGCAACCGCTCCTTGGCGTCCTCGGACACCACCAGCACCCGCACCGGCCACCACCTCGCGCCGAGACGTCCCCAGATCCCGGCCAACCCTACCGCCCGGTCAGGTCGTTGGCGGCACCGGCGTTCGGGGGCGTAGGGTTGGCCGTCGCATGCCCCGCCACTACCTCGACGTCGCTTCGGCCTGGCCACTGCGGCCGGAGGCCCGTCAGGCGTGGATCGATGCGCTGACGGTCACCGGCGCCGACCCCTCGCGCCGCCACACCGAGGGACGGCTCGCGCTCGACCTACTCGATCGGGCCACGGCCTCGACCAGCGCCGCCGTCGGGGCCGACGAGCGCTCCCTGGTGTGGACCTCCGGGGGGACCGAGGCCATCCATCTGGCGGTGCTCGGCTCGGCGCGGGCCGCCGAGCGTCGCGGTGACGGGCGGCGCCACCTGGTCGTGTCCGCGGTCGAGCACTCGTCGGTGCTGCGCGCCTGCGAACGGCTCCGGGACGAGCACGGCTACCGGCTCGACGTCGTCGGGGTCGACGGTGCCGGCGTCGTCGACCCCGACGAGGTGGACGCGGCGATCGGCGACGACACCCTCGCGGTCCACGTGCAGCACGCGAACCACGAGATCGGCGCGATCCAGCCGACACACGAGATCGCTGCCGCGTGCCGGCGACACGGCGCGCTCCTCCACGTCGACGCTTGCCAGTCGGTGGGCCAGCTCGGTCTCACGCTCGATCAGCTCGGCGCCGACCTGCTGTCGGCGTCGGCGGCCAAGTTCGGGGGGCCGGCCGGGGTCGGCTTCCTCGCCATCGGGCCACGGGGCCGCGTCGCACCGCTGCTCGACGGCGACGAGCGGCAGCGCAGACGGCGGGCGGGGATGGAGGACGTCGCCGGCATCGCCGCTGCCGCAGTCGCGCTCCAGACCGCCGTGGCGTCGATGCAGGCGGAGCGCTCCGAACGCGAGCTCGTGCGCCGCCACCTGCGCACACGGCTTCCCGAGGTCGTCCCCGACGTGCAGGTTCACGGGCCGCTCGCGGACGCGCATCCCGGCATCGTGGCCGCGAGCGCGCTGTACGTGGACGGCGAAGCACTGGTCGTGGCGCTCGACGAGGCCGGCTTCGCCGTCCATTCGGGGTCCTCGTGCGCGGCGACGTCGGGCGAGCCCTCCCACGTCCTGGTCGCCATGGGCGTGCTGACGCACGGGCATGTGCGCGTGTCGTTCGGGCCGGGGTTCGGCGTCGCGGACGCGGACGCCTTCCTGGACGCCTACCAGCGGGCCGTGTCGCACCTGCGCCAGGCCGTGGGACGGTGACCCGCTGGAACCGGACCCGCCGTGCCACCGTTGTCACGATCGGGACGAGCCCTGGGCATCGGGACCGGTATCATGCGGCCACGCCGAATCCGGCCGAGGTGACAGGCGGTCGGAGCGGGGGACCCACCGGTGGTTCCACCTGGGGCGAATCCCGACCACGGTCGGGTAGGGCGACCCTCCGGCCCGAGCCCGTCAGCTAACCCCGCAGGCAGCGAGGAAGGATGCCGGCCCCCGGCCGGCTCCTCGAAGACGACGTCGGTTCCGGCGGGCCCACCCGCCCGCCTGCCGAGCCCGCGTACGGTGCGCTACGCGCGAGAGGAGCCGCTCGTGACCCTTGGTCGAACCATCGTGGTACCGGTCGCCAACCCGGCCTCCGTCCGATGGCTGTTGGCGTGTGCGGCCCGGCTCGCCGCCGCCGACAACGGAACCGTGGTCCCGGTGACGGTCATCCGTCCCGACGCCCCGGCCGACGAGCGGGCCCACGCCTGGCAGGGGCTGGCCGATGCCGAGGACACGGCCCGTGAGCTCGGCGTCGCGGCCAGCGCGGTCGTCATCGAGGCCGACGACGTGGCAGAAGGCGTGCTCCGCGCCATCGACGACGTCGATGCGACCCTCGTGGTCATGGGTTGGCGTGGCCGGAGCTCGACGAGCAATGTGTTCGGCGCACTCATCGACACCGTGGTCGGGCGTTCGGCGGTGCCGCTGGCGGTGGTCCGCCTCGGGATCGACGCCTTCCGACGTGTGCTGCTCCCGGTGAGCGCCGACCACGTACTGCCCGGCGGAGACCGGGGTCTGTCGCTCGCGATCCAGATGACCGAGCGGCTCGCGGTGGGTGCGCCCGAGGCCACGACCGTGCTGCGGACCGGGCGGCGTGAGGTCGACCTCCCGCACGAGATCCAGCGGCTCGGCGACCGCATCCACCACGATCCGCGCCGTACCGACCAGGCCGTCGCGGCCTGCGCTCGCCCGGACGACCTCATCGTCGCTGCGGTCGCGCCGACCGTGTCCGGACTGCGCTCGGCGACCACACACCTCGCGTGGGCGGCCCCCGATGCGACGCTGCTGGTCGCCGTCGACGTCGGGCCGACACGCGAACCCGGGCTCGCCGATGCGGTCGAGCACGCCGGCGAGCCGGCACCACCGCAACCGCAGGGCGACGAACGGGTGGTCCGGATCGTGGTCACCGCGCGCCTGCCCGACGAAGGACAACCCACCCCCGACGATCTCGACCGCGTGCTCCAGGGTGCGGGGACGACCGAGCAGGTCATGGCGTGGTGGCCGGCGGGGGACCCGCGACCCCACGTGCGTGCGACGGTCACGGTCGTCGCCCCGACGGTGAACGCCGCGATCGCGGCCGTCATGGTCGCCGTGCACGACGCCCCGTCGTTCCAGGGGGCCGAGATCACCTACGACGTGGACCGCGGAGCTCCCGGCGCCGTCGGCCTCGTGGAGGAGGACCTGACGCTGGTCGACGGCGAGGCGGCCCCGAGCCACCGGTAGCCTGGCACCCTCACCGCCCGTCACCGAGGCACCAGTGGCAAGTCACGACCTCGAATCCGCCGCCGTCACCGAGATCGACGCAACCGGCCTGTCGTGTCCGATGCCGGTGATCGAGCTGGCGAAGGCGATCGACACGATCGAGGTCGGTGGACTGGTCCGCCTGCTCGCGACCGATCCCGTGGCAAAGGTCGACGTCCCCGTCTGGTGCCGGATGCAGCGCCACCGGCTGCGCGAGCAGGTGGAGGAGGGCGGCGTCTGGCGCTTCCTCGTGGAACGGGCCCACTGACGGGGCGGACTAGAAGGTCGCGCTGTCCCCGCAGGCGCAGGTACCCGACGAGTTCGGGTTCTCGATGGAGAAGCCCGACGCCTCGAGCGACTCCTTCCAGTCGATCACCGTGCCGCTCAGGTAGGGCGAGGACATCTTGTCGATCCGGATCCGGATGCCGTGCTGCTCCTCCTCGAGGTCGCCGTCGAGCGAGCGGTCGTCGAAGAACAGGGCATAGCGGAATCCCGCGCAGCCGCCCGCCTGCACGGCCACGCGCAGCGCGATGTCGTCGACGTCGGGCTGATCGGTCAGGAAGCTGCGGACCTTCTCAGCCGCGGTCTCGGTCAGGGTGACGACGTTGTCGACGGTGGTGTCGGCGCTCACGGCGTGCTCCTACGGATCGCGGTGCCGACGAGTGTACCGACCGGGAGGCGTGATCCGCAGTGGCGCCGACGTCCCCCCTTACGCTCACGCCTCGAGTCGGTCGGCCAGCCGGCCGGCGGCCTCGCGGACCGCGCCGGCCGGATCGGCCGGCGGCCCGTCGGGCGAGGCCGCCTCGACGTCATCGAGCTCGGGCGCGCCCTCACCGATCGCCCCCACGACCGCGAGCACCCGGGTGCCGGCCGATTGCGCCTGCGCCCGGACCCGACCGACCACCTTGCCCTCGGCCGAGGTCGCGTCCAGGCGCCCCTCCCCCGTCACGACGACGTCCGCGCCGAGCAACGCCATCGCGAGCTCCTGCAGCTCGGCGACGACACGTCCGCCTTCCTCGAGCCGGCCCCCGATCCCGCACGCCAGGCCGAAGCCGAGGCCCCCGGACGCGCCGCTCCCCGGCTTGCGGCGCAGTGGCCGGCCTCCGGCCAGATCGCGTTCGGCGACGTCGGCCCACACGGTGAGCCCGCGCTCGAGGTGGTCCACGTCGGCCTCCGACGCGCCCTTCTGCGGGCCGAACACGCGCGCGGCATCGGCCAACCGTGTCGGGACGTCGGCGAGCAGCACCACCTCGATCCCCGACCAGTCCCCCGACCAGCCGCCTTCTGCCCGCGACACCCGCGGCAGGTCCTCGGCTCCGACCTTGAGCCCACCACCGTCGTCGACGGTCAGCTTGAAGCCCAGGCCGGTGAGCGCGCCGGCGCCACCGTCGACGGTGGCCGAGCCCCCGAGCCCCAGGATGATCCTGCGCACGCCTGCCTGGCGGGCGACCTCGAGCAGCTCCCCGACACCGTGGGTCGTGGCCCGCAGTGGATCGCGCAACCGCTCCTCCACGAGGGCGAGGCCACAGGCGCGGGCGGATTCGATCACCGCAGAGCCGTCCGGGCGCAACAGCCACGACGCCTCGACCGGGTGGCCGAGCGGGCCGGCGACCTCGTCTGTGCGCCACGTGTCGTCGGGGCCGGCCAGGACGTCGAGCAGGCCTTCCCCGCCGTCGGACAGTGCAACCGTGCGGACCTCGTCACCCGGGCGGGCGTCACGCCAGCCGGAGGCGATCGCCTCAGCCGCCTCACGCGGCGTCAGCGTCCCCCCGAACCCGTCCGGTGCGATGACGACCTTCACCCGTGCTCCTCGCGATCGGGCACCGATCGTAACGGGGCCGACTTCTCCCCGAGCCGCCGCGGTGGTAGGCTTCCACCCGGGTTCTGGTCAGTTTGACCAGAACAGCCTGTCCGCACCGTGGAGAACCCTCAGCGCCCGCCGAGAACAGGATGCGCAGTGCTCGACCGCCCACACGCCGCGCCGGCCCGCAACGTGACGTCCACGCCGACGATCCCGGCCGACTCGCCGCTGCTCCTGCTCGGTCGGGGGGCCGATCCGGCGTCGGAGAAGGGCGTCGTGTGCCCGGGCGACCTTCCCGCCCCCGACGACCCCACGCTGGTCGACCGTGCCCGCGCCGCCCGTGAGGCCCTGGGGGACCAGGTGCTCGTGCTCGGGCACCACT
>CAZSQF010000153.1:0-7365 GCA_964608935.1 uncultured Actinomycetota bacterium
TTCGGCAGTGTCAACCCCGAGCGGGGCCTGGTCGTCCGCGACGACGGGGAGCTGATCAACCCCCAAACGATCTCGCAGGCGTTCGGCCGGGCCGTCGCCAAGACCGAGCTGCCAGGCTGAGCATGCACGGGCTTCGGCGCACCCACGCCTCGCTGCTCTTGAAGGCTGGCGTGCCGCTGAAGGTCGTGTCCGAGCGGTTAGGGCACTCCACGCCGGCGTTCACGATGGCGACCTACCAGCACGTCCTGCCGGGCATGCAGGCCGAGGCGGCGGCGACGTTCGCGAGCCTCGTGGACGAAACCGAGGAGTGAGCGTTCTACCGGCAACCCGCCGGTAGAACAGCCGGTAGAAACAATCGGGCCGCCTCGAAAGGCGGCCCGATTTGGTAGCGGGGGCAGGATTTGAACCTGCGACCTCCGGGTTATGAGATGTCGGCCGATCCCCGAAACCCCCTCTGAACAGGCATTATGCGATTCGGCGTCTCAGCCGTTCCGGGCCGTTTTCGTCGCTCTCAGGAATCATGGCACCCATGCGGCACCCATGATCCGGGTCTCGGCACCGCCAGCCGGCCTCGTGACGTACCCGATCGTCGGCTCCCGGGGCCTCGCCTCGCGGTGCAACCGACGCCGGCGACGCGACCAGTGTCAGAGCCGGGCGAGCAGCGCGCCTGGCGTGAGGACGTCGACATCCTCGGCCTCGAGGTCGAGCAGGTCCGAGTCACCCGATACGAGCAGATCGGCATCGCAGTCGCGGTAGAGCGCGACCAGGTAGTCGTCCTTGGGATCGCCCGTCACGCCAGGGATGTCGGTGGGGTCAGCCCACCTTTCGGCTTCTTCCTCGATCCGCGCCACGAACAGGCCCGACTCGCGGAGGCTGATCCACCGCCGGAACCGATCACGCGCCAGCACGTCGCGAAGCTCATCGATCAGCGCCGGACAGATCACGATGTCGAACTGGCGATCCGTCAGCCACCGGTCGAGCAGATCGGCGCTGACGCCTGACGCGACGACCGCCGAGATCAGCACGTTCGGGTCGATGACGACCTTCACCGCGCCGCGCGAGCGGCGCGTTCATCGTCCGCCAACCGTTGAGCTTCCTCGTCACTGAGGCCACTGCGTTTCCGGACAACATCGAGTAGCTCGCGGACGTCCTCGTTGTAGGACTTCCAGGCAGCCTGCTTGCTCACGCCAAGCGCCTCGCCGATCTCCGACCACGAGGCCCCCTGATGGCGGGCTCGCGCGATGGCCTCGCATCGCCAGAGGTCCAACTGCCGATCGGCAGCACGGAGCCCGCGGAGCTGGCCGAGTGGATCGACCGATCGCAGCTCAACGGCAAGGCGCACCTGCTCGTCGTCTCGCTCGGCGTCAAGTCGGGTCGTCATGCTGCCAGTGTGACCCACCGAAGGCAGTACGTCAACGAAGATTGACGACAGATGCCGCATAAGAGTCCGACTGCGTCTGCGAAGAGAACGGCCGTTGAGAATGGATGATGGCGTTCTCATCGTGGCGAAGGTCGGGTTCGCTGAGGCAGAGGTTAGGAGGCGCCGCAGGGACGCAGCGTTCAGCTCCGCACGAGTGGCCAGCTCCCCTCGCGGGTCCAACCGAGTTCACCGAGCCGCTGCAGGATGACGTTGACCACGTCATCGAACGCACGGATCTCGGCCAACTCCGACTCGACCACGTCGGCGAACCCCGCCTCGCGACGGTCGCGTTCCTCGATCATCCGCTCGATCGCGCTCATCCGCCTCCAAGGCTCGTTGCATGAATGCAACAGCCGCCCGCCGAGTACGGCCAGCGGCGTCGACGATCAGGTCACAGTAGGACCCGCATGTCCTCGCGCAGCCGCCCCACCGCCTTCGGGAACGGCGCCGCGACCTCGAGCAGCCTCGAGGGCTGCGACCCGCGTTGCCAAAGCCAGGCCTTGAGCGCCTCCCTGCCGAGCTCGTCACCTTCGAGGTGCCGCAGCCGGTACGCATCCACGATCGATCTCTCGGGCGAGTACAGCCCGATCGTGTAGCCGCCTCCCAGGGCGATCACGTCCCGGCCGAGCTCGAACGTGGCCGGCGCGAACCGATGCCAACGCACCGGCGCGGACACCTTCGGAAGGCGCGCACCCCGCGGCACCGCCACGTCGATCCGCATCGGGATCTCATCGGTCAGATCGTGCCGCACCAGCGCCGACGCCAGACACAACGTCGAGCAGTCGTTGGCCGCGGCGATCACCACGAGATCCAGGTCCGCGCCGTCGGCAAACTCCGTGTCGACCTGGAGGTACAGGCCGTGGCTGATGCGCTCCAGCCGCCCCTCGGCCAGGAGTCGATGCAGCGCCGGATCCGAGAGGCCGGCACTGCGGGCCTCGCGCCAGCGGAAGACCGGACCGAGCCGTTCGAGCGCCTCGACAACGGCAGGCATCCGGCCTCCTGTGTCTCGGCGCCGCTAGCGTGCGAGAGTATCGTTACCACACAGGGCACATGTGGCAACGAAAGCCTTCGGAGGTTCAAGCGTTCGGCGTGACGAGTGCCGCCCGGGCCAGTGCGATCCCGTTGGGCGTGACCGTGCCTGGCCAATCACCGCGCCGGTCGCGCTCGAACGCTCCCAGCTGGCGCAGGAGATGGACGTCCGCGGCGATCAGGCCGGTGGCCGTGCTTCGGTCGATCGCCTTGCCCTCCCCGACCGCCCACCCCAACCCGGTCAGCAACCTGGCGATCGTCACCTCGATGTTGTCGGTCGAGCCCGACGCCATCAGCGCGAGCAGCAGCACCCCTGCCTGCCACTCGGGATCCGACACGTCGCGCCCACCGAGGGGAAGTGCACCGGCGAGGTGCCACCACAGTCCGACCGGGTCGCCGGCCAGTTCGCGTCCACGTGCGGTCGGGACCAGTCGGCCCTTGTACTTGCGTAGCAGCTTGAGCTGCTGCGCGGTCTCCCGCAGCTGGAGGACCGGGACGGTCAGATCCTCACGGTTGCCCTTGCCGATCCACTCGTCGCCCATGTCGAGCTCGTCGAAGACCGTCTGCACGACGGCCGGGGGCAGGTAGCCGGCGGCCGTCAGCTTCACCCCGTCACCGACCGTGTCGAGCAGCACCGTGAAGGGCCGCACCACCCGCGCGGCAGTCTGCTCGTCGACGTTTACGTCCGGCTCCGCCGTGGACGCCCATGTCCGGAGCTGCCGTTCGGTGTCCATGTCGCGGACACGCAGCAACAGCGCCGCCAACTTCTCACCGACACGCCGCGGGACAGGCGGACGGCCCGCCAGGTCCAGGGCCTGCAGCCGGTCACCGACCGAGCCCGGCTCGAACGGCACGAGGCCGAGGTCGCGCTCCGCAACCTCGTCACCCCACATGTCCGCCACCTCGGCCAGGGCCTCCCGGTGATCGGGATGCGTCGGGTCGGTCGCAGCCACGATCATTCGGTAGCCATGGATCCCGCCGCAGTCCTCGGGCGGTCCGGCACCTGCCCCCTCCACCAACGTCGCCCGGCCAGGCGGGATCTGGCCGTCGACGACGTCCTCCACCTCGATGGCCACCCACCAGTTGTCGCCGTAGTCGTACTGATAGTGCAACCGCTCCCCCGGCGCGGCGAGCAACTCGTCGACCCGGACGTCCCAGGTCGGTATCGACGGGTCGTCGTCGAAGGCTTCGGCGAGGTCCGCCGTGCACGCGAACGCCGTACCCGGTTCGAACTCGGGGCCGGTCGTGAACCGGTGAAGGTGGTGATCCTCCCAACCGAACAGCACCTGCAGTACGTCATGCAGGTCATCGAGCCCCAGATCGGACGCCACCTCGACCCGTCGCCACACCGGCGGGAACGCCCCCTCGAGCTGCACGCGCAGCCGCAGCGTCGCCGGCGTCTCCCGCCGCGGATGCCGCCGCCCCGGTGCCATCGGCGCACTCACGAGGTATCGTCTGCCGCAGCAGGGACCGGACCGCAGCACTTCTTGTACTTGCGCTCCGATCCGCACCAGCAGAGCTCGTTACGACCGGGAGGCCAGACGACCGCGTTGCCGGCCTGGAGGCGCCTCGCGGCGTACGCCGACCGGGCCCCGCCGCTGCCGGGGTCGTGCCCGGACTCCTCGGCGTCAACCTCGAGCCCCTGGACGGTCATCGCCGCGACATGCAGCCGGTTGCCGGCGGCGTGCCGGGCGATCCGCTTGATCCGCGCTTCGGTCTCATGGCTGTAGGCGAAGTGGTCGGCGGGAAGGTCGTCGAGCAGGTCCGGCCAACGCTCACACGCGACGGTCCACTGGTCGGCGGGGAACCAGCCGATGGCGAGCTCGACCGGGCCTGGCAGCCTGCGCCCGGGTTCCGGGCCGAAACCGGCGTCGAGCCGAGCCAGCGCCTCGGGAGCCTGCGCCTCCAAGAGCCGACGACGGTCGCGGCGGCCAAGCTCATCCCATTCCGTGCGGCTGGTCTTGGGCTGGTAGCCGCAGTGGGCGCAGGGTCGGTCCTCGAGGGCAGGCACATCGCCCCCCGGACGGCGGGAAGGCGGGCGCGTCCACTCGTCGCAGAACTGCTCCACCCGGTCGACGAGCTGCTGGTCGACAGGTTCGCCCAGCTCCTCCCAAGCAGCCTCGGCGAGCTCGAGCAGCTGCATCGCGACCCGGCCGGGATCGCCGGTGGCCAGCGCCACCTCGATGCCGTCCAACGCCCACCGCAGCGACGTGGCGCCGTCGATACCGGCGTAGCTGTAGGCGGCGGAGTTGTACAGCCATACGTCCTCAGGATCACGCTGTCGCAGGGTCGCGAACAGCGCGTCGGCTTCTTCGATCTGGCCTGCGCCCAGGAGGCACTCGGCGATGTCCGCCTCCGGGTCTGGCACCGACCGGTAGCCGGCAGCGATCGCCTCACGCTTCGCCGCGATCGCGTCGTCGTAGTGGCCCGCCTCCCGATACGCCCGATGGATCTCGTCGAGGATCTCGTAGGCGGCGACCTGATGGTGCGCACACGGATGGGCCAGCACCGCCCGCCACCGCTCGACCGCCTCGTCTGGTCGCCCATCTGACATGGCCTGCTCGGCCCGGTCAGTCAATGACTGGATCTGGCGGAACGACTCGGCGAAGGTGATCTGCCATCGGCCACGAGCCCTTCCTAGCGGACGAAAGACGTTCGCATCGTAGGGGCGAGAGAACTGGCACCCAGTCGAGGCGAACTCAGCGGCGCCAGCTGGGGGAACCCCCTTCGCTTCGCGGCCCGACTGTGCGGCCGGGTCATGCCAGCCAACGGGGGGACCGCGCGCGCCACGGGTTCAGTGGACCGCCCCCACCGCGAACCCGCTGAACCCGCGCGCGAGTCCCCGTTGCGAGCGGGTCCGCAGACAGCACGAGCGGTGCCGACCCGCACATAGCAGCGATCGCCTCCGAGCCGACCAGCGTCGGCGACTACCCGCGCGTGAGTCCCCCGTGGCGGGTGCGGTCGCGGAGGCGACCATCGCGCCGCGTTCTACCCCCGTGGGCAACCAGTGACGCGGTTCACGCACCTACGGTGTACGCCTGCAGTTTGCCCATCGATGCAGCCCAACATCGTGTGCAACCCTCGCACATCGGCTGGTCGCGGCGAAGCCGACGCGGATGATTGAACCCGGGTGGTGCACGCCACGCCGATTGTGCCCATCCGCTTCTGTCGGTGTCCGTGGCGTCGCGACGCCGTCCGAGTTGACCGGCGAGAGGTCAGGAGGCCGAAGATGTGGGCGCGCGTCAGTACATACGAGGGTCCCCCCGAGAACATCGACGAGGACATCCGCTACAGCGAGGAGACGATCCTCCCGCAGGCCAGGCAGCTCGCCGGCTTCGCCGGCGTGTACGCACTCGCCGACCGGCAGACCGGGCGGACGATGTCGATCACCTTGTGGGACAGCGAAGCAGACATGCGGGCGAGCGAGACGGACGCCGACCGGCTCCGTCAGGACGGCACCGAGCACGCTGGGGGCACGATCCTCAGCGTGGAGCGGTTCGAGGTCACCTACCAGGAGGTGACGGCAACCACACCTCCCGCGCCCGCAGCGCCGGCCTGATCACCCGTCCTCCCCACGCGGTCCGGCGCTGCGCGCCGCCTCCCCGGCGCTTGTTGCCGAACCCGACATGGTGTTCGGAGGAGATGTCGAGACCCCGGCCGATTCGGCGGCCTCAGGCGATTCACTGTTTGTGCTCATCACCCAGCCCGTGACGGACACGCCGTCTCGCGCACCACTGGGCTGTTCCTCGGTTGCCTCCCTCAGTTGGCTGGCCGTTTCTAGAGCCTGCTGGGTTCGGCGCGCCGTCACCGTGGCAGTGCCGGCCACGAGGGGTGCCCCGTTCCCGTTGTTGTGAGCGGGAAGCGCTGAGAACTGCGCACGCCCGTAGCAGTCACGGTTCTCGTGACTGCCCCTACCTTCAGATCCGACAGGCGTCACTCAGCCCGGGAAGCATGGGAACACGGATAACCTCGTGGACGGTTGCGCTCCTTGTCGTCCTCGTGGGCACGGTGCTTTGGCTCTTGGACCGGATTCTCCTTGAGGCAGAGCAGCGTGGCTGGATCTACTGGCGTCACGAGAAGCCCCACTCCTCGAGCCTGGGCTCGGCAATGCTCACGGTTCAAGGTCTTCTGGAGCCCGACAAGCAGCACGTTGTGGAAGAGCGCCGACGTCAAGCTGCCGATATCGACGTGACCGAAGACGACGATCCGCTGGGCGGTTGACGGCGGGCCCGCTTGTGCGGTCCGTCCACCATTGGCAGCGATCGAAGTCACTGCGAGGTCTTGAGCGGGACCGCTGCCGTGCGGTCGCCTGTTCGACGTCGGCAGGCACGTTCGCGGCGGCGCGCGTGCACTCTTTGGGCTGTCGCGTCCGGTCACGGGGCCAGAGGTCGGGTGGCCTGCTCACGTCACGGTGATGACCACGGTGCCGAGCTTCTGTTCCGTTTCGACGTACCGGTAGGCATCGACGATGTCGTCGAGCGGGAAGGTGCGGTCGACGACCGGCCGCAGGTCCCCGCTCGCGAGCAGCTCGCGGACGAGGCGCACGTGCGCCCGAGTATCGGTGGGGAACGGCAACCGGACGCGGTGGTCCCCGATCCACCGGGTCGCGACGATCAGGGGCAGGTTCTCGGCTCGTGGGCCGAGGTCGGTGGTCAGAAAGGAGCCACCGGGCTTGAGCAGTGGCCGGCAGTGCACGAACCGGCTCTTGCCGACGGCGTCGAGCACGACGTCGAAACGCTCGTCGGTCTGCGTGAAGTCGTCGGCCGTGTAGTCGATGACGACGTCGGCACCCAACGACGTCACCAGGTCGATACCGCGGGCATCACACACGGGGGTGACGGTGACGTCGCGGTGCTTGAGCAGCTGCACAGCAGCAGAATCGATCGCACCAGTCGCCCCGTACACCAACACGTGGT
>CAZSQF010000154.1:0-2931 GCA_964608935.1 uncultured Actinomycetota bacterium
TCAGCCCCGCCTCCTCGCCGAAGGACTGGTCGAACACCTCGGTGTCGAAGCCGCGATCCTCGGCCCACCGCAGGTACATCCGCTGGAGCATCTGCGCCCAGTCCATCGCGTCGACGCCGCCCTCGCCGGCGTGGACGGACACGATCGCATCCGAGTGGTCGTGCTCCCCCGCGAGCATGGTGGCGACCTCGAGCCGATCGAGCTCGGCCTGGACGGCGGCGACGCCCGACCGGACCTCGGCCGCCGCGTCGGCGTCGTCCTCGTCGACCGCGAGCTCGTGCATGACCTCGAGGTCGTCGACCCGCCCGAGGAGCGCGTCGAAGCGTGCGAGCTCGGTCTCGAGACGCGACAGCTCGGTGGTGACCTCGCGGGCCCGATCGGTGTCGTCCCACAGGCCGGGCTCGGCCGCGAGCTGCTCGAGCTCGGCGAGCCGATCGCGCTTGCCCGCGACGTCGAGGTCCGCTTCGAGCCGGGTGACACGGTCACGCTGGGCCGCGAGCTCGTCGGTCTGGCTCTGCGCCATGGGGGTGGTGCGCTCCTGAGGCTGATCGGTCGTGACCGACGATGCTACCGAGGTGCCGTCCCGGCCCGCGTCGTGCGCCTGCTGTCGTCTCGCCGGGCCGTCTGGGCGCATGCCGCACGATCGGGCCCACGGGACAACGCCGGTGGCACGATCGGCGTCGAACCGGGTAAGGCGCGGCCGGCAGGGCGCGCGACACCTCACCCGGAGCACGGGGGAGAACATGGCACACCTCCTGATCGTCGTAGCGGTCCTCACGATCGCCACCCTCGTGACCGGACTGCTGCTGGCAGCGCTGTCGCGACGGGCCGACACCCCGACCGAGCAGGCCGAGCGCGATCAGCAGCTGCGCGACGAGCTGACCGCATGGGGCTAGCGCCGCCGACACCTCGACGAGGGTGACGCCGGGCATCGCGTAGCCTCCGCGGCCAGCCACCGCCGCCTGGCGGTCGCCCCGCCGAGCCGCGAGGTCGTCCCGTGCACGCGTCAGCTCCCGCCGCCTCCGGCGCAGACGTCTCGAGCCACCTCACCGCACTGCCGAAGGTCGAGCTGCACGTCCACCTCGAAGGCACGATCACGGCGGCCACCGCCGTCGAGCTCGTCCGCGGACACGGCGACGACCCGGACGAGGTGCTCGACCTCGAGGACGGCCGCTACCCGACCCGCTACCGAGACTTCCTCCACTTCGTCGACACCTTCCTCGCCACGAGCCGGACCGTGCGCACTCCCGACGACCTCGCCACAGTCACCGCGGCGTTCGCCCAGGGCCAGGCGGCGCAGGGCGTGCGCTACAGCGAGACGACGTTCACGGCGCTGACGCTCGTCGACAACGGCATGGAGCCCGCCGCGATGTGGGCGGCGCTGCGCGACGGGATCGCCGACGCGCCCGACACGCGTGTCGGCCTGATCATCGACAGCGTGCGCGACCTCGGCCCGGACGCGAGCCGGCGGACGGTCGAGCTGATCGAGGACGCCGACGCGCCCATCGTCGGGCTCGGCCTGACCGGGGTGGAGGGCTCGGTGCCTGAGCACCGTTTCACGCACCTGCGTGAGGCCGCGGACCGCCTCGGGCTCGGGCTCACGGTCCACGCCGGCGAGACCGGCAAGCCCGACAACATCCGTGCGGCGCTCGACGACCTCGGCGCCGACCGCATAGGGCACGGGATCGCAGCGGTCCAGGACGCCGACCTGGTGGCACGGCTGGTCCGCGAGCAGGTGCCGCTCGAGGTGTGCCCCTCGTCGAACGTGACGCTCGGCATCGTTCCCGACCTCGACCACCACCCGTTCGTGCAGCTGTGGGAGGCGGGGACGCAGGTCACGATCAACAGCGACGACCCGCCCTTCTTCGCGACGACGCTGACCGAGGAGCTGCACCACGCGACCCGGCTGGCGGGCCTGACCCGGCGCGAGCTGGCGGAGCTGCAGCGCCGCGCGATCCGCGCGTCCTTCGCGCCGCCGAGGGTCCAGACGGAGGTGCTGGCGCACATCGACGCCTGGGAGGCCTCACCCCCGCTTTGATCCCTGCCGTGCGACGGGATCCCGTCGTGTCGAAGGGACCAACCGCCAGGGGGCGGGCGTGCGTCGGTCTCAGCCGTCGGTGCGCGTGGCGCTGGTGACGATCTCGAAGCCCCACAGCTCGGAGCCGACCGCCGCCGGGCCCTGGCCGTGATGGTGCGGACCACCGGGCGCGGCCCCACCGGCCCGGTGCGCGTCCGCCTGGCTGCGCGCGTGGCCCTTCTGGAACGCGTCGCTGTCGATCCAGGCCCGGAACGCCGCCTCGTCGCGCCATCGCGTCACGACCAGGTAGCGGTCGGTGCCTTCGGTGGGGCGCAGCAGCTCGAACGACTCGAAGCCGTCGACCTTGTCGACCTCGCCGGCGCGGGACGCGAAGCGCTGCTCGAGCACCTCGCCCCGACCCTCGGGGACCTCGAGGACGTTGATCTTGACGACGGACACGGCGTGGCACCTCTCGGTTCGACGACCCTCGGAGCCTACGAGGCCGGCCCTCGACCCGCGCGGGAGCCGTTAGGCTCCCGCCGGGCAAGGAGCGCCGGCGGTGGCCAAGATCCCGGACAAGGCGGAGCACCAGCGCCGCTTCACGGCGCTCGACCTGCGCGAACGGCGCGCCATCGTCCGGGCGGTCAACCGGGGGCAGGCAACCGAGAAGCGCAAGCACGCGGTGCTCGCGGTCGGGATCGCCCGTCGCCAGCAGCGGCTGTGGCGGTGGGGCTGGATCGCCGGACCCATCATCGGGCTGGTGCAGATCGGGGCCGGCTGGCAGGTGGCGCTCAGCAACGCGATCCTCGGCACGGCCGTGCTCGGCCTCATCGCGCGCTTCTGGTACGTGCGGGCGTCTCGGGCGGAGGCCGCCAACCTCGCCATGGCCGACGGCCGGCGCAAGGAGGCGGAGC
>CAZSQF010000154.1:3031-7313 GCA_964608935.1 uncultured Actinomycetota bacterium
CGACGGGCGACCTCGGCCACGTTCGACGCGGTGAAGCCGAGCGCTTCGAACACGTGGTCGGCGGGGCCGGAGGCACCGAACCGGTCGAGGCCGACCACCGCGCCCGCGTCACCGACCCAGCGCTCCCACCCGAAGGTCGCCGCCGCCTCGACCGCGACCCGGGCACGGATCGAGGGTGGCAGCACCTCGTCGCGGTACGCCGGCTCCTGGGCCGCGAACCGCTCCCAGGACGGCATGGAGACCACGCGGGACGCGATGCCGTCCGCCGCCAGCTTCTCGGCCGCGCCGACGCAGTGCTGGACCTCCGAGCCGGTCCCGATGAGCACGACCTCGGGATCCCCGTCGCCGAGGTCGCGCACGACGTAGGCGCCGCGCTCGACCGCGTCATCCGGCTTCGCGCCCAGCGGTGGCAGGCCCTGCCGCGTGAGCGCGAGCAGGGCCGGCCCGTCGCCTTCGATCGCGACCCGCCAGGACCCGACGACCTCGTCGCCGTCGGCCGGGCGCAGCACGGTCAGGCCGGGCATCGCCCGCAGCGAGGCGAGGTGCTCGACCGGCTGGTGGGTCGGTCCGTCCTCACCGAGCCCGATCGAGTCGTGGGTCATGACGTACACGACCTTCTCACCCATGAGCGTGGCCAGCCGGATCGCCGGCCGGGCGTAGTCGGTGAAGATGAGGAAGGTCGCCACGTAGGGCAGCACGCCCCCGTGGAGTGCCATCCCGTTGGCGATCGACGCCATGGCGTGCTCACGCACCCCGAACCGCAGGTTGCGTCCCAGGCGGTCGTCGGCGGTGAAGTCGCCCCCGTCCTTCATGTCGGTGTTGTTGGACGCGGCGAGGTCGGCCGACCCCCCGACCAGCTCGGGCAGCACCGGCGCGAGCGCGTTGATCACCGCGCCCGAGTGCTTGCGGGTCGCGTCCTTGCCCTCGAGCGTCGGCAGCGCGTCGGTCCAGCCGGTCGGCAGCTCGCGGCGCACGACGCGGCGCTCGAACTCCGCGGCGAGCTCGCCGTGGGCGTCGGCGTAGTCCGCGAAGCCGCGCTGCCAGGCCTCATGCTGCTCGCGACCGCGCGCGCGGACGTCGAGGTGCTCCCGCACGTCGTCGGGGATCGTGAACGGCTCGTCGTAGGGCCAGCCGAGCTCGGCCTTGGCCAGGGCCACCTCGTCCTCGCCGAGCGCGGCGCCGTGCACGGCCGACGTCCCGGCCTTGTTGGGCGAGCCGTAGCCGATCACGGTGCGCACCGCGACGAGCGAGGGCCGGGGATCGGCGTCGGCCGCCGCCACGGCGGCGCGCAGCGCGTCGAGGTCGTTGCCGTCATCGACCCGCTGCGTGTGCCATCCGTAGGCGTCGAACCGGGCGGTCACATCCTCGGTGAAGGCGAGGTCGGTCGAGCCGTCGATCGTGATCGAGTTCGCGTCGTAGAGGTAGGTGATCCGGCCGAGGCGCAGGTGCCCGGCGAGCGACGCGGCCTCGGAGGCGACGCCCTCCATCAGGTCGCCGTCGGACACGATGCCGAAGATCCGCTGCGGCACGACGTCATGGCCGGGGCGGTGGAACTCGGCCGCGAGCCGCTCCGCGGCCAACGCCATGCCGACACCATTGCCGAAGCCCTGCCCGAGCGGGCCGGTCGTGGTCTCGACGCCCTCGAGCAGGAAGTTCTCGGGGTGACCGGCGGTCGGCGACCCGAGCTGGCGGAACTGCTTGATCTCGTCGAGCGTCGGGTGCTTGTAGCCGGCGAGGTGCAGCGCCGCGTACAGCAGCATCGACCCGTGCCCCGCCGACAGGACGAAGCGGTCGCGGCCGGGCCAGGCGGGATCCGTCGGATCGTGGCGCATGACCTCGCGGAACAGCAGGTAGGCCATCGGCGCGCACCCCATCGGCATGCCGGGGTGCCCGGAGTTGGCGCGCTGGACGGCGTCCATCGCGAGGGTGCGGTAGGTGTTGATGGACCGCTGGACGAGGTCGTCGGACATGCAGGCTCTCGCGGATCGGGGGGAAGGGCAGCTCCGGGGACGCGCGTGCGACGCCGCGATGCTAGCGGCCGGATCACGAGGTCTATCCTCGCCGCTCCGCCGGAGGAGGTCCCCACATGTCGCCGCTGACACAGCGCATGACCTTCCGGTTGGCGATCGAGAACGCCCCCGGCATGCTCGGGCGGGTCACGACCACGATCGACGCGTGCGGCGCCGAGGTGGCGGCGAGCGAGCGCACCGGCGAGCAGCGCCACGTCGTGTTCCGCGACGTGAGCGTCGACGTGCGCGACGAGGACCACGGGGACGAGGTCGCCGCCGCGCTGGTCGACATCGAGGGCGTGGAGCTGCTGGCGATCCTCGACGACGTGCTGGCGGCTCACGCCGGCGGGAAGATCCGGGTCGAAACCGTCCGCGACGTGCGCGGTCCCGAGGACCTCGCCCTCGTCTACACGCCCGGTGTCGCCAAGGTGTGCCGCATGATCGCCGACGATCCGGTCGCGGCCTACCGGCTCACGATCCGGGCGAACTCGGTCGCCGTGATCACCGACGGGTCGGCCGTGCTCGGGCTGGGCGACATCGGTGCGCTGGCGTCGCTGCCGGTCATGGAGGGCAAGGCGATGCTGCTCAAGTCGTTCGGCGGCGTCGACGCGTACCCGATCCTTGTGGACGAGCGCGACCCCGACACGTTCGTGGACACGGTGGTCCGCATCGCCGCCGGCTTCGGGGGCATCAACCTCGAGGACATCGCCGCTCCGCGCTGCTTCGAGATCGAGGGCAAGCTGCGGCAGCGGCTCGACATCCCGGTGTTCCACGACGACCAGCACGGCACCGCCGTGGTCGTGCTGGCCGCGCTGATCAACGCGGCGAGGCTCGTCGGCCGTGACCTGTCCGGGCTGCGGGTCGTGGTCCAGGGCGTCGGCGCCGCCGGCGTGGCGATCGTCAACCTGCTCCGCGCCGCCGGGATCGAAGACATCGTCCCGGTCGACGTCGACGGCATCGTGGAGCCGCGGCGCCGCGCGGGCATGGACCCGATCCGTCGTCGGGTGGCGAAGCAGACCAACCCCCGTGGGCTGTCCGGGGACAAGTCGGTCGCGCTCGAAGGAGCCGACGTGTTCGTCGGCGTGTCGGGACCGGACTCGCTGCCGCTGGAGCTGCTGCACACGATGTCCGACGACCGGATCGTGTTCGCGCTCGCGAACCCGACGCCGGAGATCCACCCGGACCTCGCCGCACCCCACGTGCGGGTGATGGCGACCGGGCGGTCGGACTTCCCCAACCAGATCAACAACGTCCTGTGCTTCCCCGGGCTGTTCCGTGGGCTGCTCGACGCCGCCGCCACGGCCGTCACCGACGAGATGAAGGTGGCCGCGGCGGCGGGCATCGCCTCGATCGTCGGTGACGACCTCGCCGCCGACTACGTCGTGCCGTCGCCGTTCGACCGGTCGGTGGTGCCGGTGGTCGCCGAGGCCGTGGCCGCCGCCGCACGGGCGCAGGGCCACGTGCGGCCCGGGTCCCGCGGGTCGCTCGAGTCCGAGTCGGAGTCGGCGATGCACGAGGCCGCCCGTCGAGCGGTCCAGCGCGCCGCCGCACGCCGGTTCAGCAGCGACACGACCAGCCGCTGAGCCACGTCAGGCGTCGAGGCTGGCGACCCAGTCGGCGACGACGTCGCGCAGGCCGGCGATGGTGGCCTGCGGCCGGCTCGGCGTACCGTGCGGGCTGGCCGCCGCCGTCACACGCAGCGAGTGGTCACCACCCTCGACGACGTGCAGCGTCGCCGGCCGAGGCAGGTGGGGCAGGTTGGCCTCGAGCAGCGCGAGATCGCAGAACGGGTCGCGCGTGCCCTGGAGGAACAGGCAGGGCACCGGGATCCGTGGCCAGTGATCGACACGCAAGCGCTCGGGCTTGCCCGGGGGGTGGAGCGGGTAGCCGTAGAACACGAGCCCGCGCACCGGCAGTCCCTCGGCGGCAGCGAGCGACGCCACCCGGCCGCCGTACGACTTGCCGCCGGCGATCCACGGCGTGGCGGCACCAACGACCGCCTGGGCGCCGGCGAGCAGCTGCCCGTAGGGCTCGACCGAGCGCTCGGCGCGGGGCGCGGCCTTGCGGCCCTCGTGGTGCGGCAGGTTGACGCGCACCGTCGCATGTCCGAGGTCGGCCAGCAGCGTGGCGAGGGCGAGGAGTCCCTCGCCGTCGAGGTCCCCGCCGGCACCCGGTGCCAGCAGCGCCCCTGGGAGGTCCGCCGGCGCGTGATGGATCGCCGCCGTCACCGACGGGACGGGGCCGGCGTCCAGCGGCAGGTCGGTCCGTTCGGT
>CAZSQF010000155.1:0-7251 GCA_964608935.1 uncultured Actinomycetota bacterium
TCCTCGCCCCGGTCGCCCGGGGCGCGCTGCGGATCGGCCGGCACGTCGGGGCTCCTCGGAGGCGCCCCGACCCTCTAGCGCATGACCGCCGTGCCCGCGAAGTTGTCGTGGTAGCCCCGGTTGTCGGGGTTGGACGAGATGGTCACGATGATGATGATCACCGCGGCCAGGGACAACAGCCCGCCGACGAACGGGACGATGCCGAAGAGCATCCACACGTTGCGCTTGGCCGCCTGCTCCATCGTCGGGTTGCTGCCATCGGCCGTGACCACCCTGAGGTTGAGCAGCTTCTTGCCGATGGTGGCGCCCTGGTTGGACTCGAACCAGACGAAGTATCCGAACCACAGCACCGCGAAGATCGCTCCGCTGATCCAGCCCTCTACGCCGAAGCCGCCGAAGGCGGCTCCGACGCCGACGACGAGGAAGATGATGAACAGCGGGATGTAGACGATCAGCCAGTCGAGGAGCCGGGCGCCGATCCGCACGCCGAGGCTCGCCGTCCCTGCCGGAGCCGATCCGCCGCCCTGGGGGGGTTGGCCGCCACCGCCCTGCGGTGGCTGCCCGCCTCCACCGTCGGGTGGTGGGGTGCCCATCGGGGGGTCCTGGCTCACGATCACGTCCTCCGGTCGGTAACGAAGAATGGTTGACGACCTGCCACACGCTAGATGCTGACGCCGTTCGACGCGACGACTTTGCTCGGTGCGGCTCCCGTGCCGGCACCGCCGTTAGGATCGTCCGCCGCACGACGATGGAGCTGGCATGGCGGACTACCGCGTCGCGGTCCTCGGCGGCGACGGCATCGGCCCCGAGGTCGTCGCCGAGGGGCTGAAGGTCCTCGACGTCCTCGAGGAGGTGGAGGGCTTCACGACCGAGCGTGTCGATTACGACCTCGGTGGGCGGCGCTATCTCGACACCGGCGAGGTGCTCTCCGACGCCACCTTCGAACAGCTGCGGGGCTTCGACGCGATCTACCTCGGTGCCGTGGGCACGCCGGGCGTCCCACCCGGAGTGCTCGAGCGGGGACTCCTCCTGCGGATCCGGTTCGGGTTCGACCAGTTCGTCAACCATCGCCCCGTCAAGCTCTACCCCGGGGTGTCCTCCCCGATCGCGGGGCTCACGCCCGAGCGATGCGACCTCGTGATCGTCCGGGAGAACACCGAGTCGATGTACGCCGGTGCGGGCGGCGCCCTGTACCGGGGCACGCCACAGGAGGTCGCGACACAGGAGTCGATCAACACCCGTCACGGCGTCGAGCGCGTGATCCGGTTCGCGTTCGAGCAGGCCGAGGCCCGCCGGGGGCACCTCACGCTCGTGCACAAGACCAACGTGCTGGCCCACGCCGGTGACCTGTGGTGGCGGGTGTTCGAGGAGGTCGGGGATGCCGACTTCCCCGACGTCGAGCGCGGCTACGCCCACGTGGACGCGACCTGCCACTACCTCGTCACCCAGCCGGAGCGCTTCGACGTCATCGTCACCGAGAACCTGTTCGGCGACATCATCACGGATCTCGGCGCGGCCGTGCAGGGAGGTCTCGGTCTGGCCGCCTCGGGCAATCTCGATCCGACGCGGCGGGCACCGTCGATGTTCGAGCCGGTCCACGGGTCCGCCCCCGACATCGCCGGCACCGGGAAGGCCGACCCGATCGCGGCCGTGATGAGCCTTGGCACCATGCTCGGGTTCCTCGGCGAGGACGGCGCTGCGGCCCGCGTCGACCGCGCGGTCAGCGCCGAGCTCGCCGAGCGCGGCGGCGCACGTCCGGACGGTCTGGGATACTCGACGTCGGACGTTGGGGACCGGCTGGCGCAGCTCGTCGGCAGCGACACCACGCCGTAGCGGGTGGTCGCGACAGGGTCCCGCAGACGACGCGAGGAGGCCGGGATGCCGTTCCCGAAGGCCGACAAGATCTGGATGGACGGGGAGCTGGTCGACTGGGACGAGGCAACCGTCCACGTCCTGACCCCCACGCTGCACTACGGCTACGGCGTGTTCGAAGGCATCCGCGCCTACCCGACCGATCGCGGTCCGGCCGTGTTCCAGCTCCAACCGCACATGGCGCGGCTCAAGCGTTCGGCCCGGCTCTACCCGCCACTGGACACGATCCCGTACTCGGTCAACGACCTGTGCGAGATCACTTGCGACCTGATCCGCGCCAACGGCCACGAGGGCGGGTGCTACATCCGGCCCACCATCATCCTGTCGTACGGCGAGATCGGCCTGAACCCGCTGACGTCGCGGCCCCAGACCATTATCGCCACGTGGGAGTGGGGCTCCTACCTCGGCGAGGAGGCGCTCGTCAACGGCGTCCGGGTCATGATGAGCTCGTACCGGCGCATCGGCAAGAACACGATCCCACCGGCCGGCAAGGCCAACGGTCAGTACCTCAACTCGTCGCTGGCCAAGGTCGAGGCGCTGCGAGCCGGCTACGACGAGGCGATCATGCTCTCCGAGGACGGCTTCGTCGCCGAGGGCACCGGCGAGAACCTGTTCGTCGTCCACGACGGCGTCATCAAGACCCCGCCCCTGTCGGACGGGCCGCTCGGGGGGATCACCCGCTCGAGTGTCATGCAGATCGCGCAGGACCTCGGCTATCCGATGGTCGAGTCCAGCCTGGTACGCACCGACCTGTATCTCGCCGACGAGATGTTCCTCACCGGGACGGCCGCTGAGCTGACGCCGGTCCGCGAGATCGACGGGCGCGAGATCGGGTCGCGTGGGCCCATCACCGAGCACATCCAGGCCACCTTCATGGACGCCGTCCGCGGCCGGATCGACGCCTACAAGGACTGGCTCACCTACGCCGACGACTGACGTCGACACGACGTGACCGCCCCCTCCCTCCGCTCCCGTGTGGTCCGGCGCGGCCTCGTCGCCGCCGTCGAGGCCGTGCGCGCACGCAGTGGCGGGACGCCCGACCCCGACGGTCCGGTCGAGCAGCTCGAGGCCTACGCGCTCGAGGTGCGCGATGCGCTCGAGCAGCTCGCCCGCCGCGTCCCGGGTCCGGGCACGACCACCGTCGTCACCGAGGTGGATTGCGGCGTTCCCGCCCTGTGGGTCGAGGACGACCGCGCCGCCGACGCCGATCGGGCACTCCTGCATCTGCACGGCGGCGCCTACGCGCTCGGCTCGCCCCGGACCCACCGGGGGCTGGCGGCTGCCCTGTCCCGGGTGGCCCGGGCGCCGGTGCTGCTGCCCGAGTACCGCCTCGCACCCGAGAATCCCTTCCCGGCGGCCCTCGACGACGCGCTGGCCGCCTACCGGTGGCTGACCCGCGACCGCGGGATCGCCCCGCGACGGGTCGCGGTGACCGGGGACTCCGCCGGGGGTGGGCTCGCGGTGGCGCTGCTGGTGTCACTGCGTGACGCCGGGGAGCCCATGCCGGCCTGCTACGCCGGCATGTCACCGTGGACCGACCTTGCCGGGACCGGCCGCTCGATGACCGAGCGTGACGAGCTCGATCCGTGGTTGTCGGCTGCATTGGCCGCGCCGGCGGCCCGGGCCTACGCCGGGGCGACGCCGCTGGACGACCCGCTCGTGTCGCCCCTGTACGCGGACCTGAGCGACCTGCCCCCGATGCTGGTGCACGTGGGGACCGACGAGATCCTCCTCGACGACGCGCGCCGCCTCGTGGACCGTGCGCGGGAACACGGCACCGATGCGTCCCTCGGCGTGTTCGAGGGGTTGTGGCACGTCTTCCACCTGTTCCCCGGGTTCCCCGAGTCCCGGCTCGCGCTCCAGGAGATCGGTGGTTTCGTGCGTCGCCACACCGACCCGCTCACGGCGCGGTCGGCGGCCTGACCATGGTGCTAGCGTCCGGCGGCCACGGCCTCGACGGACCGGCGGGCGGGCAGTGGGACCACAGGAGCAGCGGAAACCGTGAAGGGTGGTGATCGGGCGACCCTCGAGCCGGTCGACGCGGACGGGCTGCCGGCGTTCCTGGAGGCCTTCGACGCCACCTTCGGCTGGGCGACGACCGAGGAGCGCATCGACCAGGTGCGCCGGTTCGCCGAGGTCGAGCGGCTGATCGCCGCACGGACGCCCGATCAGGCGGTCGTCGGCACCGCAGGCGCCTTCAGCTTCGACCTGGCACTGCCCGGCGCCCCACCGGCGGGTTGCGCTGGGATCACCGTCGTCAGCGTGCGTGCGGACCATCGCCGGCGCGGGCTGCTCCGGACGATGATGGGTCGGCTCCTCGACGACGCCGCGGAGCGCGGCGAGCCGTTTGCGGCCCTGTGGGCGTCCGAGAGCCCGATCTACGGGCGGTTCGGGTTCGGTGCGGCGGCACCGACGATCGCGCTCGAGCTCGACCGCGTCCACGCCGGGCTCGAGCAGGACGGGCCGGTGGCCGACGTCGCGCTGGTCGACGCGGACGAGGCGGCCACCGTCCTCCCGGGCCTGTACGAGGACGCACGCCGGCAGCGTCACGGCCTGCTGTCCCGGTCCGACGCCTGGTGGCGCGGACGTGAGCTGGCCGACCCCGTCGGCGGTGGCGCCCCCAAACGCTTCGCCGTGCTCCCCGGCCGCGGCTACGCGGTGTACCGGTTGCAGCCGGCGTGGACCGCGGGCGTCCCCGACGGGACCGTCGAGGTGCACGACCTGCTCGCGACCGACCCGGACGCGACCGCGGCCCTGTGGCGGTTCGTGATCGAGACCGACCTCGCCGTACGGCTACGGGCGGCTCGCCGCCCGGTCGACGACCCGCTGCTCGTCATGCTGCGGGATCCGGGACGGGCACGGGTGGGTCACGACATGCCGCTGTACCTGCGTCTGGTCGACGTGGCCGCCGCCCTCGCCGCCCGCGGCTACGCGGTCGACGACGCCCTGACGATCGCGGTCCACGACGACTTCCGGCCGACCAACACCGGCACCTGGCACGTCGCGGTCCGCGACGGCCGAGCCCGCTGTGAGCGCACGACCGCCGCACCCGAACTCACCGTCGACGCCGAGGACCTCGCGGCGGTGCTGCTCGGCGGCGTGCGTCCGACCATGCTGGCCGCTGCCGGCCGGATCGAGGCGGCTCGTCCCGATGCCGTCGCACGGCTCGGCCGGCTGCTCGCGACCGAGGTCGCGCCGTGGCACGGAGGGATGTTCTAGCCATGGGCGTCGAGGTCGGTCCCCTCCGCGCCGGCGAGGAGCTGGCCTTCGCACACGCGGTCTCGCGTCAGTTCCACGAGGACGAGAGCGACGAGGACCTCGAACGATGGGTTCCGGTCCTCGAGACCGACCGCGCCGTCGTCGCACGTGACGGCGACGCGATCGTCGGCACCTACACCATCCGGACGGGGACCCTGAGCCTGCCCGGTCGATCTGCTATCCCGTGCGCTGCCGTGACCGCCGTCGGAGTCGCCCAGACCCACCGCCGGCAGGGACTCCTGCGGCGGATGATGGCCCGTGGTCTGGAGCAGGCGGTCGAGCGGGGCGAGCCGGTCGCGGCGCTGTACGCGTCCGAGTCCTCGATCTACGGCCGGTTCGGCTTCGGCGTCACGGCCCCGGCGTCCCGATACACCCTCGAGCGGGCCCACGCGCGCTTCGCCACGCCGGTCGACGGGCAGCTGGTCCGTCCGGCGTCCGTCGACGAGGCGCTCGGCGGCTGGCCGGAGATCCTCGAGGCCGGCGTCCGGGCCCGGCGCCCCGGGTGCCTCGATCGTCCCGGCCCGTTCTGGCGGCTGTGGCTCACCCACGATCCGCGCTCTGAGCGGGACGGCATGTCCGGTCGGCGGCTCGTGCACGTGCCTGGTCGCGGGTACGCCGCGTACCGCGTCAGGGACCGCTTCGACGGTCCGCTCCCGGCGGGCCACGTGCGGGTCGAGGAGCTGGTGGCGGTGGACGCGGAGGCCGAGCAGGCGCTGTGGCAGCACGTCCTCGACGTCGACCTGACCACGACCATCGAAATCTGGGCACGACCGCCCGACGACGCGCTGCCCTGGCTGTTGACCGACCGGCTGCGCACCGGTGTCGCGGAGAGCCCGCCGATGTACACCCGCCTCCTGGACGTTCCGACCGCGCTGTCCGCCCGCCCGTACGCGACCTCCGGGCAGATCGTGCTCGAGGTCCACGACGGGACCGGGGACCAGACCGGCACCTACCGGTGCGAGGTGTCGCCCGACGGCGCGCTGTGCGAGCCGGCCGTCGGGCTCGACCCGGACCTGATCATGCCGCTCGACGCGCTGTCCTCGCTGTGGCTCGGCGGGGTGCGGGCGACCCAGCTCGTGGCCGGACGCCGCGTCGTCGAGCGCCGCGTGGGCGCGGCGGCGGAGCTGGACCGCCTCCTCGCGATGGACCATCTGCCCTGGACGCCGTTCGAGTTCTGACTAGCGTCGCGGTCGAGCACTCCACCCGTGCGAACAGGAGACGTCACGTGTCGAACGTCTACAAGAAGGTCGAGCTGGTCGGTTCGAGCCGCGAGGGGGTCGACGACGCCATCCGCCGCGCGATCGAGAAGGCCAGCCAGACGCTGCACAACCTCGACTGGTTCGAGGTCAAGGAGATCCGGGGCTGGATCGAGGACGGCGAACCCCAGCACATCCAGGTCACGCTCCAGGTCGGCTTCCGCCTCGACGACTGATTGCCTGCCGCCGTCGATGCCGGTAGGTTCGCGGCCGCACGTTTCCGACGAGGAGCATGATGACCGTGACGACCGCGCCGGCCACCCGGGTCACCGGGCGCGCCAGCGTGCACGCGATCATCATCATCGAAACGCTCCCGTAGCCGGTGCGTGCCGGGCTGCGGGAGCGGCCCGGCTCACCCGGCGTCGCTCACCTCCCCGGCACCGCACCCCGACACCCGGGCATCCGGGGAGAGGGCAGCCAGGTGAGTACGACGACCTCCAGCCAGGGCGGCGATGCCCCCCTGCCACCGAGCGCGGCCGGGCTCGACCTGTACGACACCACGCTGCGTGACGGGACCCAGCGCGAGGGTGTGACGCTCTCGGTCGAGGACAAGCTCCGGGTCGCGCGACGCATGGACGAGCTCGCGGTGTCCTACATCGAGGGCGGCTGGCCCGGCGCGAACCCCAAGGACACCGAGTTCTTCCGGCGTGCCGCCGACGGGGAGCTCGAGCTCAGCGAGGCGCAGCTCGCGGCCTTCGGCATGACCCGCCACCCGGATCGCGCCGCGGAGCACGACCCCAACCTGCAGGCCCTGCTCGAGGCCGAGACCCCGATCGTCTGCCTCGTGGGCAAGTCGTGGGGCTACCACGTGGACCAGGCCCTCGGCGTGCCACGCGACGAGAACCTGGCGATGGTCTCCGAGTCG
>CAZSQF010000156.1:0-7224 GCA_964608935.1 uncultured Actinomycetota bacterium
CACCTCGATGGTGATGGTCCCCGCGCCGTTCACCAAGGACGCGATCCTCGAGGCCTACGAGGCCGGCATCACCACCGTCGTCACGATCACCGAGGGTGTGCCGGTGCACGACATGACCGAGGTGTACGACACGGTCGTCCGTGACGGCGGCGTGCGGCTGATCGGTCCCAACTGCCCCGGTCTCATCAGCCCCGACAAGTCCAACGTCGGCATCATCCCCGCCGACATCACCATGCCCGGCAACGTCGGGCTGGTGTCACGGTCGGGCACGCTGACCTACCAGATCATGCACGAGCTGGCCCAGGCGGGGATCGGGATCTCGACCTGCGTCGGCATCGGCGGCGACCCGGTCATCGGCACCCAGTTCCTCGACGTGATCCAGGCGTTCGCCGCGGATCCCGACACCCACGCCATCGCGTTCGTCGGCGAGATCGGCGGGTCGGAGGAGCAGGTCGCGGGGGAATGGATCCGGGACAACATCCCCGACACGCCGGTGGTCGGCTACATCGCGGGCTACGAGGCACCGCCCGGCAAGCAGATGGGGCACGCCGGCGCCATCGTCAGGGAGGGCGGGCCCGGCGGTGAATCCGCCGCCGAGAAGAAGCAGCTGCTCGAGGCGATGGACATCGCCGTCGCGATGAACCCGTCCGAGGCGGCCCAGCTGATGATCGAACGGCTGCGCTCGTAGCGACCGGCCCGCCGGCGGCACCGAGGAGGGGGACGGGTGGCGACGGTGCGTCGCGCGACCCTGGCCGACGCGGACGCCATCGGCCGGGTCCATGTCGAGGCGTGGCAGGCGGCCTACCGCGGCGTGATGCCCGAGGCGTTCCTGGACGGGCTCGATCCGGCCCAGCGTGCCGAGCGGTGGCGGGAGCGGCTGCGGGCGGCGGACCCGGCCGTCGACGTCCTCGTGGTGATCGACTCCGGCGCGGTCGCCGGCTTCGCGGTGGCCGGCTCCTCGCGGGACGACGACGCGGGGGCGGCCGGCGAGCTGCGCGCGATCAACCTGACACCCGCCGCATGGGGACGGGGGCTCGGCTCGGCCCTGTTGCGGGCCGCCGAGGACGCGCTGGTGGCACGCGGCTACCGCGACGCCACGCTGTGGGTCGCGCACGCCAACCAGCGGGCGCGGCGCTTCTACGAGCACCACGGCTGGTCAGCCGACGGTCGCGAGCGCCAGGAGCAGGTGCTCGGTGCGACGGTCGACGAGGTGCGCTACCGCCGTGCGCTCGGATGAGCGGACCCCCGGCTGGGGCGAGCCGGGGGTCCGTGAAGCCGGGACGCGCGGGGCACGGCGTCAACCGGCCGGTGGGTGACCCTGGGGGAAGGGTCCCACCTTGCGCGCCGGTCCGATGGGGCGTCGGACGTTGATCGGCGCGCTTTCGAGGCGGTGCGTAGAGACCGCCTCACCCCAATTCAACGCGAGCCGCCCGGTGCGTGTGCCTGCCCGTGCGTCGCGTGCACGCGATGGGGGCTGAGAGGTGCGCGAACGCGCAGTCGTGCCCGTTGGGGCGTCCCCGCGCCCCAATTGTGGCGATTCGCGTCCTGCAGCACTGTTCGGTTGCCGCCCGCGACCCGGTCCACCAGCAGCGGCCATTGGCCGTAGGATCGTGTCGGACGTCCGGCCACGACGGCTGGAGCCCACGACGGTGCCGTGCGAGGGGGTGGGTCGTCAGCGAGCAGGTCGATCAGCGGGTGCGCGCAGCCGCCGCGTTGTCGCGCACCGACGACGCCGGCCTGGCGGCGGCCGAGGCGGCCGACGCGGTCGCGTTCGCGCTCGAGGGGAGCTGCGACCTCGCCGTCGTGTTCGCGACCGCAGAGCACGCCGATGCGATCTCGGCGAGCGTGGCCGCGGTCGAAGCGCGCCTCGAGCCAGGGGTGCTGATCGGCGGGGTCGCGCAGGGTGTCGTCGGCCCGGGTGAAGAGGTCGAGGCCGGACCGGCGGTCAGCGTGTGGGCTGCCAACCTCCCGGGTGGGCACGCCCAGCCGTTCCGCAGCTGGGCGTTGCGCTCCTCCGACGGCGGTATGGCAGTCGCGGGCTGGCCGGACACGCACCCGGGTGACCTCACCATCGTGTTGGCCGACCCGTACTCCTACCCCGCCGCCGAGGTAGCCGCGCGGATCAGCGAGTCGCGACCAGGCCATGTCCTCTCTGGCGGGCTCATCAGTGGCGGGCCGGGGAGGAGCCGGCTCGTCCTCGACGATCAGGTGCACGAGGACGGCGCCGTGGGAGTCGTGCTCACCGACGTGCCGGCGGCCGCGGTCGTGTCCCAGGGCTGCCGTCCGGTCGGCGACCCGTTGACGGTGACCGCCGCGGACCGCAACCGGATCCTCGAGCTCGGGGGCGAACGCGCGACCGCGCGGCTGCAGCGGCTGCTGGCCGAGTCCGAGCCGGAGGTCCGTGAGCTCCTGCGTCGGGGCGGGCTGCACATCGGGATCGTCGTCGACGAGGTGCGCGACGACTACGACACGGGCGACTTCATCGTCCGCGGTGTGCTCGACGTCGACGCCGACGATGGCGCGATCACGATCGGGGACGTGGCCCGGGTCGGACAGACCGTCCAGTTCCATGTGCGCGACGCCGCGTCGGCGGACCACGACCTCGCACACCGGCTGACCGGGCTCGACCCGGCTGCCGGCGTGTTGCTGTTCACCTGCAACGGGCGCGGGAAGGGCCTCTTCGGCACCCCGGACCACGACGTCGCGGCGGTCGAGACCGCGCTCGGGGGCGCCACGGCGGGTGCCTTCTGCGCAGGCGAGATCGGGCCGGTCGGCACGCGCAGCTACCTCCACGGCTTCACCGCCTCGCTGGCCGTGCTGGCCGATGCGCCGACCGCCGGTGCCACGGACGACGACGGGCCGGTCACGGCGTAACAGGGCAGAAACGCGGCGGACACCGACGGGACACCGCGACACGTCAGGATCACGGGCAGTTGATCCCTCGGTGCGGGCCTGCCAGGGCCGTTCACCGCAGGTGGTGACCGCGGGATCCCGACCCGCCGCAGCGGCGAAGAGGAGGACGACGTGAAGCTCGTGACGGCCATCGTCAAGCCCCACAAGCTCGAAGCCGTCAAGGACGCGCTCCAGGAGCTCGGCGTCCAGGGGCTGACGGTCACCGAGGTGCGTGGCTACGGCCGCCAGCGCGGCCACACCGAGGTCTATCGCGGAGCCGAATACACCGTGGAGTTCGTCCCCAAGGTCAAGCTCGAGATCCTCGCCGCCGAGGCGCAGGTGGCCGACGTCATCGACACCATCGTCAAGCACGCCCACACCGGCCAGGTCGGCGACGGCAAGGTGTTCGTGACCGGCGTCGAACAGGTCGTGCGCATCCGCACCGGTGAGGAGGACGGGGACGCGCTCTGAGTGCGCCTGCCGTCGCGAGCCGGACCGGCGGGGCCGGTGACCGCGATCGCAGCGACCCGGAGGCGGTCGTCGGCGCGCTCGTCGCGGCCGGCACGCAGCTGCGCGTGCGGGGCCCGGCGCCGGGCACGGCATGGTGTCGGGCGTGGACCGATGCGATCGATGCCGCCCTCGCCGCGCTGGCCGAGCCGGTCGTCGCCGAGCACCGCCTGGCCGTGGCTGCCGTCGGCGGCTACGGCCGGCGCGAGCTGTGCCCGGCGTCGGATGTCGACCTCCTGCTGCTCCACGACCGGCTCGAGGAGCCGGCGCTCGAGGCGGCGGTGCGCACCATCGTCTACCCGTTGTGGGACGCGGGCCTCACGGTCGGATACGCCGTGCGCGACCGTCGCGAGGCGGTGGGGGCGGCCGACGACCTCGACAGCGCCACCGCGACCCTCCACCTGCGCACCGTCGCCGGGGACGTCGGGATCGCCCAGCTCGCCCGCCTCGAGCTGATCAGACGGCTGCGCCGGCGACCGGAGCGGTTCCTCGGCCGGCTGGCGTCCGCCGACGCCCGCCGGCGCGCTCGGGCGGGCGACGCCGCCGAGGTGCTCGAGCCCGACCTCAAGCGGGGCGCCGGCGGGCTGCGCGACGTCCAGTCGCTGCTGTGGGCCTCCGCGGCCCTGGTGGGCAGCGTCGGTCTGGAGCCGCTGGTGCCGGCGGGCTACCTCGGCGCGGCCGACCTGCCACGGCTGGTCCGCGCCGAGCGAACGGTGCTGGCCACCCGGGTCGCGCTGCAGCTGGTCGCGGGCAGGACCGACGTGCTGCGGCTCGACCTCCACGACACCGTCGCGCGACGGCTGGGGTACGAGGATCGTGACGAGATCGACCTGGCCCCCCACCGGCTGCTCACGGACCTGTACCTCGCCGCGCGCACGATCGACCACGTCCACCGCCGGGCCTGGGCGCTGATCGACGCCGACATGGCGCGGGGCCGGCGCCGGCGTGGCCGCCCGACGGAGGACGTCGTCGACGGGTTCGAGCTCGTGGACGGCGTCCTCCGGATCCCGCAGGATCTCGACATCGACACGCCGGACCTGCCGCACCGGCTGCTCGGGGCGTTGGCCGACACCGGGGCGGTGATCGACCGCGGCAGCGCCGCTCGGCTGCGCCGCCGGGCGGAGGGCGGTCCGGTTGCCTGGGGCTGGACCGGCCGGGATCTCGAGCGTGTCCTGTCGGTGCTGTGGCGTGGCCGCATCGCGCTGCCGGCGCTGGCCGAGCTCGACGACGTCGGGGTATTCACGGCGCTGGTGCCGGAGTGGGAGGTGCTGCGTGGCCGGCCGCAGCGCAGCCCCTACCACCGCTACGCGCTCGACCGGCATGCCTGGCATGCCGCGGCGGAGCTCGGGGAGCTGGTGCGCCGCGAGGCGTGGGCGGCCGAGACGCTGGAGCAGGTCGACGATCGCGAAGGGCTCCTGCTCGGCACGCTGCTCCACGACGTGGGCAAGGCCGTCGGTGAGCCGCACTCCGAGACCGGGGTGCCGTTGGCGCGGGCGATCGCCGATCGGATGGGCGCGGGAGCGGGCACCATCGACCTCGTGGGTCGGCTCACGCGACTGCATCTGCTGCTGCCCGACGCGGCTCGCAAGCGCGACGTGGCCGATCCGGCGCTCGCGCGTGAGATCGCCGAGGTCGTCGGGGACCGCTCGACGCTGGCCTGCCTGCACCTGTTGGCGGTCGCGGATGGTCGCGCGACCGGGCCGACGGCGTGGAGCGACTGGACCGCGACCCTGTTGACCAGCCTGATCACGAAGGTGGCAGCTGTGCTCGACGAGCAGCATCCCGACGAGGTGGGTGACGGTGCGGTCGTGACCGCCCGTGAGGCGCAGCAGCTGGCTCCCGGGCTCGGCGCCGGCGCGGACGCGGTGCGTGAGCACCTCGCGCGCCTGCCGTCGCGGTACGCCGCGGCCGTGTCCCCGCGGGCCGTGGTACGTCACACGCTGATGGCCGCATCGCGACCCGGGCCGACCGACGTGCGGACGCGGGTGACCCCGGGGGAGGACGTCCCGGCGGGCACCGAGGGCCTCGACGAGCTCGACGTGGTCGCGATCGACCACCCGGGATGGTTCGCCAAGGTCGCCGGCGTCGTCGCGCTGCACGGGGGGTCGATCGTCGCGGCGGACGCGTTCGCACGGTCGGACGGCCTGGCCGTCGACACCTTCCGGGTGGAGCGGCCCGAAGGGGCCGGCGGGTCGTGGTGGGCGCGGGTCGAGGGGGATCTCAGCGAGGCCGCCGCCGGCAGGCTCGCCATCCGCGCCCGCGTGGCCCGTAAGGCGCGCAGCGAGCAGCGCCGGCTGGCCCGCCTGCCGGACGTCGCGACCAAGGTGACGACCGAGCTCGACGTGTCCGGCCGGTCCACCGTCGTCGAGGTGCACACGCTCGATCGGATCGGGGTGCTGTACGCGATCGCGGCGGCACTCGCCGAGCTGGCGCTGGACATCGTCGTTGCGCGGGTCCAAACCCTCGGCCACGAGGTCGTCGACGTGTTCTACGTCCGCGACGCCGACGGGCGCCCACTCGACGACGACCACCTCGCCGAGCTCGAGCTGGCCGTGGCCGCTGCGATCGACGAGCTGTGACCGACCCGGCCGCCGTGCCCACCGCCCCGCCCCCCACGGCACGTCGACTGGGTAGCCCTGGTCCGAGATCCCGGACGAGAGCTCCCCGCTCCGGGGGTGCGGGCACGGTCGTGGGCCGGGCGGCACCGCGCGAACGCCTACGCTGCGGGGTCAGCGTGCGCCGCTCCGAGCGCATCCGATCGTGAGGCAGCCATGGCACAGCCCGAACCGCCCACCATCGCGCCGGCCGAGGGACCGCTCGGCGTCGTCTGTGTCGGGCTCGGCGCGGTGGCGACGACCTTCATCGCCGGCGTCGAACTGATCCGGCGCGGGATGGGTGACCCCGTCGGCTCGCTCACCCAGATGGGCACGATCCGGCTCGGCAAGCGCACCGAGGAGCGTGCCCCCCTCATCCACGACTTCGTGCCGCTCGCCGCCTTGGACGACATCGCGTTCGCGGCGTGGGACCCGTTCGAGGACGACGCCTACGTTTCGGCGGTCAAGGCCGGCGTCCTCGACCCGGCACGCCATCTCGAACCGATCGCAGAGTCGCTGCGGGACATCCAACCCATGCGGGCCGCCTTCGACCCGTCCTACGTCAAACGGCTCGACGGCCCGAACGTGAAGGCCGACCGGTCGAAGCGGGGCCTGCTCGAGGGGATCCGCGCCGACCTGCGCGATTTCCGGGAGCGGCACGGGTGCGACCGCATGGTCATGCTGTGGTGCGCGTCAACCGAGATCTACACCGAGCCGGGCCCGGCGCATCAGACGCTCGAGGCGTTCGAGGCCGCGATCGACGCCGACGACCCGGCGGTGGCCCCCTCCATGCTCTATGCCTACGCCGCCCTGCTCGAGGGGATCCCGTTCGCCAACGGCGCGCCCAACCTCACCGTCGACGCGCCGGCGCTGCGTGAGCTCGCCTCGGACCAGGGTGTGCCGATCTGCGGCAAGGACTTCAAGACCGGCCAGACGATGGTCAAGACCGTGCTCGCGCCGATGTTCAAGGCACGCATGCTGGGGATGGACGGCTGGTACTCGACCAACATCCTCGGCAACCGGGACGGTGAGGTGCTCGACGACCCGGAGTCGTTCCGGACCAAGGAGACGTCCAAGCTCGGCGTCCTCGACACGATCCTGCAGCCCGATGTCTACCCGCAGCTGTATTCGGACCTCGATCACGTCGTGCGGATCAACTACTACCCGCCGCGTGGCGACAACAAGGAGGGCTGGGACAACATCGACCTGTTCGGGTGGCTCGGCTACCCGA
>CAZSQF010000157.1:0-7194 GCA_964608935.1 uncultured Actinomycetota bacterium
GATCCGATCGCGGACCTCCTCGGGCACGGCGGAGGTCGGTGCGTCCGTGAGGTCGCCGAGGACCGCCGCGGCCTCCGTGCTCAGGATCAACCCGTTCCAGGCCGGCGCGTCGATCAGGCTGGGGAGGTCGATGCCCACAACGCGGTGGCCATCGGCCCGGAGGTCGTCCAGGGTCGCGTGCCAGACCTCGCGCACCTCCGGATCGATGGGAGCGTCCTCCAGCTGCCGGGGAACGCCGATCCGCAGCGGGCCCGGGGAGGCGGGCAGGAAGGGCGGTGGTGACATGTAGACGGGATCGTCTGGGTCCGGCCGCAGCATCGCAGCCAGCCCGAGTTCCACGTCCCACACGCTGGTCGCCATGGGGCCGATGGTGTCCAGACTCCAGGCGAGTTCGCATGCACCGGACAGGCCGACGAGTCCGCGGGTGGTCTTGAGCCCGACGATCCCGCAGCAGGCCGCCGGTCCGCGCACGCTGCCGCCGGTGTCGGTGCCGATGGCGAGGTGGACGAGGCCGGCCGCCAGCGCTGCGGCTGAGCCACCGCTGGAACCCCCGGCGATCCGGTCGGGGGCCCTCGGGTTGCGTGTCGCGGGGGTGACGACGCCGAAGCAGAGCGGATGAACCTGGGTGGCGGCCATGAGGGTCGCGCCGGCCTCGCTCCACCCGGCGACCGCGGTCGCGTCGGTCGGCTGCGGATCGCGACCGACGGCATCGGGGGCGCCGACCTCCCGAGGGAAGCCGGCCACGGCCAACGCGTCCTTGATCCCGACGACGACCCCGGCGAGCGGGCCGTCGGGCCTCTCGGCGACGCGGTCGAGTCGTCGGACCACAGCACCGAGCCCGGGTTCCCAGGCGTCGGCGCGTTCCCAGGCGTCGGCGAGCAGCGCTGTCGGCGTCACGCGTCCCGTGCGCACCGCCACTGCCGCAGCGTGAGCGTCGAGCCCGCCCGGGCCACCCGGCCCCGTCTGCTCGTGAGCCACGTCAGTCGTCGCCCTCCGTGTCCCCACCGAACGCCAGCACCTCCGAGTAGTCACCCGCGAGGTACTCGTCACACAGCTCACGGCACCTCGCCGACCGCTCCCGGTACCCCGGCTCCGCGCGCCATGCCTGACGGGCCTCGGCCGACGTCCAGTGGGCGTGGGACGTGAACCGCTGGGGGTCGGAATCGCACTGGCTGAGCGACGCCCGGCCCATGGCCGGATGGTGGTCATGCGTCCAGACGATGAGATCCGCCCAGCGTTCGAGGAACGCCTCGACCTGTCCCTCTTGGACGTGGAACACGCCGGAGGAGACGGTGGTGGGTGGCATGCGGGTGCTCCTGGGTGGGGGGTGGGTCAGTACAGGTTGGGTGGGAGCCCGATCTCGGTGACCATCGCTTCGGGGAGCGGGGGCCGGTCCTGGTGGCCTCGTGTGGTGAGGTGGTCGACGATCTGGCGGTAGTGGAAGGCGGCGTGGAACCGTTGGGTGACCAGCATGGCCGAGAACGGCATCTCGCCTCGGTTGCCGGACAGTGTCGGGTCGGTCTCGCTCAGCTGGTCGCCGTGGTCGAGCAGGAAGCCGTTGAACCCGACGGCGATGTTCTCGGCGAACGCGACGACCTCGTTGGTCGTGCGCAGGAAGGTCTCCTGCTGCAGGTCGGCCTCGCCGGTGTACCAGTTGAACTGCTGGTCCTGGTAGCTGTCCGGGAGGTAGCTGATCGGTCGGAACACGTTGACGGTCAGGTTCCGGATGTTGCGTCCCCGCGACGGGGTCGGCTCGAGCAGCTCCTCGAACGGAAGGTCGCGGATCACCTCGACCCAGCGTTGGAGCACGTCGAGCAGGCTCCAGGCGACCGCGGTCGCCTCCTGCCCCCCCTCGACGTCGAGGTCGAGCAGGGTCGCGATCTGGCTGGGGTGGCCGAAGTTGAACACCTCCCCGTCGAGCAGGATCGCCGGGATCAGCGGCTTGCCGTCCCGCTTGTAGCGGTCCTCGCCATCGGCTCCGTCGACCGCGTTGAACGGACGGTAGGTGATGCCGCCATCGGCCAGGGCCGCAGCGACATCGCTTCTGCCAAGGAACTCCTTGGCGTTGGCGCAAGACGCTCAGCCAGGGCGCCAGTACAGCACGAGCTCGCGGGCGGACATCCGGCCTCCTGTCTCGTCGACGATCACGTCAGCTGGTACCCGGCCGCTCCGGGGAGCCGGCGGGCAGCGGTGCGACCTGCGGTCTTGACGCTGTCCGACCCGTGTGCCAAGGTTCCCGCTGTACTGTACAGACGTTCCCTTGGATAGAACAAACGGTGTGCCCGATCGGTCGAACGGAACCGCGGCCCGGCCCGGGACGCGGCTGGCCGCGGGAGCCGTCCGGGAGCCCACGAGGTCGGTGGTCGTGACGCGCCCGCGAGGGTCCGGCGCCGCGACCAGCGGTCCCTCACGGACCGGACCTCGACCACAGAACGGAGCGGATCCGTGGAGTCCCGTGTTGCACTGATCAGTGGCTCGACCGCGGGCCTGGGGCTCGACCTGGCTTTGAAGCTGGCTCGGGCCGGTCATGCGGTTGCCGTGAACGGTCGCAGTCCGGAGCGGGTCGACGCCGCGGTGGCGCACGTCGAGGCCGAGGTCGAAGGCGCGCAGGTGCATGCCGCCCCTGCGGACATCTCCGATCCCGACCAGGTCGACGCCATGGTCGAGGCGGCCCGGGGAGCGCTGGGTCCGATTGGGATGTTCGTGCACTCGGCGGTGCTCCGCAACGAGCGGACGTTGGTGGAGACGACCAACGAGGTGTGGAATGACAGCATCGGTGCGTGCCTCAACGGTGCGTTCTACTGCACCCGCGCCGTGCTCCCCGACATGCTGGAGCGAGGTTGGGGTCGCGTCATCTACTTCGGCGGCATCAGCACGCAGTTGGGTTCCCCGGGGCGGGCCGCGCTGATCGCCGCCAAGAACGGGCTCTACGGCCTCACCAAGGCCGTCTCCGCCGAGGTGGGGCACCGCAACGTCACCGTCAACGCGGTCAGCCCCGGGGTCATCGAAGACGAACCGGAGGCGATGCCCGACGACGACCGGACCGAGCGGCGACGTGCGCTCGTCGAAGGAGCTCGCATCCCACGTTTCGGTACCACCGCCGAGGTCAACGCCATGGTGCTGTTCCTGCTCGGAGAGGAGGCCGGGTACATCACCGGTCAGCACCTAGCCGTGACGGGAGGTCTGGTGCCGTGCTGATCCGTCCCGTTAGTCCGTCACCCGATGGAGTCCGTGAAGGAGGCCGTCCGTGAGCAACGCGAAGCCACTCCGGGGCAGCCGGTGCCCCGCCTGCGAGACCGTGTACTTCCCTCCGCGTGGGCACTGCGTGCAGTGCAGCGACAACCGGGAGACCGAGGAGGTCGGCTTGTCCGGTAAGGGCACGCTGTACTCGATCACGAACCTGCACCTCGGATCGATCGCGCCGTGCAGCGTCGGTTACGTGGACCTCGATGAGGGGGTCCGTTGCCTTGCCCGGTTCGAGGCGGTGGACGATCCGGCGGACTTCGTCGGTGCGGAGCGGCGTGTGACGGTGGGTTTCGGTCCGGAGGGCGGCGATACCGAGCGGGTGGTGTTGGGTTGGTTGGATCCGGTGTGAGGTGGTCGGGTGGTTGGTGGGGATGGTTCGGGGTCGGTGAGAGAGGAGTGGCGAGTGTCGTTGCCTGATGAGCTTGTGGACGCTCCGGTGTGGGAGAAGTGTCGGTACTTCGATGATTTCGAGGTGGGTGAGGTGATCCATCATCATTGGGGGAGGAGTTTCACTGAGACCGACAACAAGATCTTCGCGTCGGTGACCTTGTCGTACCACCCGGTCTATTTCAACGTGGCGTACGCCGAGGAGCATGGTCAGGTCGACACGGTGCATCCGATGATGTTGTTCTGCACGGTGCTGGGGCTGACGGTGGAGGATCTCAGTGAGGCTGGGGGGGCGTTCCTGGGGGTGGACGATCTGGTGTTTCATCGTCCGGTGCGGTTGGGTGAGTCGGTGCTGACCCGCAGTGAGGTGTTGGAGGTGCGTGAGTCCAGGAGCCGGCCCGAGCAGGGGATCGTGCGGTGGCATACGCAGGGGTATGTGCAGGGCGGTGACAGCGACGAGGTGGTGGTCGAGTACGACCGGGCCAACCTGCTGCCTAAGCGGGGGCAGGGGTCGTGATGCGGGACCGCACGGGCGGGATGTGGACGACGCGAGGAGGGCAATGGTGACGACTTTGCAGCAGGCTCTGACCGGCTCGGACAACTACTTCGACGACTTCGAGGTGGGGCAGGTGTTCCGTCATGCGCGGGGCAAGACGGTGACCGAGTTCGACAACGTCGTGTTGACCCATCTGATGATGAACACCGCGGAGGGGCACTTCAACGAGGATCGTATGGCCCGTTCGGAGTTCGGTACGCGGATCACCTACGGCGGGATCGTCGGATCGATCGTGGTGGGTCTGGCGTCGCAGGACACCGGTGAGCAGGCGGTGCGTGAGCTCGGTGTGCGTTCGATGCGGTTTGTCGCGCCGGTGCTGCACGGTGACACCATCTACGTCTACACCAAGGTGCTCGAACGGTCCGAGCCCTACGACCTCGACGGCCAGCAGGTCGGTGAGGTCGTGTTCAAACACTGGGGGGTCAACCAACGGCAGGACGTGGTCGCCGAGGTCGAACGGCAGGTGCTCCTACGGTGCTCCGATCCGTGAGCGCCGCGACCTCGCGACGAGGCAGTCAGGGATCGGTCGACCGTTCACCGGCGCGCAACCGATCCGAACAGCACGCCGGACCAGTAGGGACGAAGAGCTCGCCAGCACTTTAGGAGGACGCGATGGACGCGTACGTACTCGGAGCAGGCAGCAACACGTTCGGCAAGTATCCCGATAGGAGTATCGCCGACCTCGGTGCCGAGGCGGTCCGGCTCGCACGTCAGGACGCAGGCACCGACGTCCCGATCGACGAGGTCTGGGCCGGGGCAGCGTTCGGTGGAATGATGCTCGGCCAGCGGATCATGCGGGAGATCGGCGCCCACGGGATGCCGATCTTCAACATCGAGAACGCGTGCTCGAGCAGTGCATCCGCGCTGAGTCTGGCGGTGCAGCGCGTGCAGTCCGGCGTCGCCCGCACGGCGTTGGTCATCGGTGTCGAGAAGCTCACCGCCCTCGGTGGCGGGGCGCTACCGCTCGATCTGGAGGACTGGGAGGCGGCCCAGGGGATGGTCATGCCCGCGGTGTACGCGATGCGGGCTCAGCGGTACCTCCACGAGACCGACTGCACCGTCGACGACCTGGCGGAGATCGCCGTCAAGAACCACAACAACGGGTACCGCAACCCGCGCGCGTACTGGTCGAAGGAGATCACCAAGGACGACGTCGCCGAGGCCCGCATGGTGACCGACCCGTTCACCCTGCTGCACTGCTGTCCCAGCGTCGACGGTGCGGCTGCCGTGCTGGTCGGTGGCAAGGAGTTCGCCTCGGACGCTCACCCGCGGGTCCGGATCCTGTCCTCCGCGGTGAAGAGCGGGGAGTTCAAGAACGGGTTCCGGGACATGACCCTCTCGGAGCTCTCGTTCCGGACCGTGGCCGAGGCCTACGAGCAGGCCGGGATCACCGCGAAGGACGTCGACGTCGCAGAGGTGCACGATGCCTTCTCGATCGCCGAGGTGATGTACTACGAGGCCCTCGGCTTGGCCGAGCGTGGGCAGGGCTCCCGTCTCCTTCGGGAGGGCGCTCCCTACATCGACGGTGATCTCCCCATCAACCCGAGCGGTGGGCTGCTGGCGCGAGGACATCCGGTCGGAGCGACGGGGGTCGCGCAGATCGTGGAGACGACCCTCCAATTGCAACGTCGGGCAGGGGACGTGCAGATTCCGCGTGACGCGGACATCGGCGTGACCCACTGCACCGGCGGCGGCGCCTGGGGCTTCGATCACGGCGTCTGCACCGTGAGCGTCCTGGGTCGCGAGGAGTGAGCGGCGCCATGGGGTCGGCGCCGGGGGAGCTCGAGCAACCGGTGTGGCAGCGGTGCCAGTGGAGCTAGACCGAAACCGACGAGGACCACGGGGATCGGAGAGGACATGCGTTTCGGGCTCTATCTGACGAACCAACACCGGCCCGGCACCGATATGGTGGCCGCCCTGGAAGAGCAGTGGCAGCTGGTTGCTTTCGCCCGTGACAACGGGTGGGACACGATCGTGACCGGGCACCACTACTTGTCCGACATGTCCCAGCTTCAGCCCGTCCCGTTCCTAGCCCGGATGGCGGCCGAGTCCGGGCACCTCCGGTTGGCGCTCGGTGTGCAGCTCATCACCCTCCTCAACCCCGTCGATGTGGCCGAGAATATCGCGGCGTTGGACGTGATCACCGGCGGTCAGCTGATCTACGGAGTGGGTCTCGGGTACCGTGACGAGGAGTATGCTGCCCTGGGTGTCAGCGGCAATCGCGTCGAACGGTTCGAGACCAATTTCAACATCATCACCCGACTGTGGGCCGGTGAGAGTGTGTCGGTCGATCTGCCTTGGTGCCGACTTGAGGAAGCTTCGCTTACCACCCTGCCGGTTCAGCGTCCGCGGCCACCCGTTTGGTTTGCAGCCAGTAGCGACAATGCTGTCGAGCGGGCAGCCCGGCTCGGTGACACCTGGCTGATCAACCCGCATGCCACGGTGCAGATGATTGGCCGCCAACTCGATCTGTTCGCTAGGACACGTGAGGAGTCGGGGCAGTCGCCGGTTGCCGAACTACCGGTGATTAAGGAGGTCTTCTGCGCGCCGACGCGGGAGGAAGCGATCGAACGTGCGATGCCCTACCTCGCGGCCAAGTATCAGATGTACGCGAAGTGGGGACAGGACAAGGCGTTGCCAGGAAGCGAGAGCTTCGAGATCCCGTTCGAGGAACTCGAACAAGACCGCTTCGTGCTCGGCACCCCGGACGACTGCATCACGCAGCTTCTCCCCTGGCGGCAGAAGCTGGGGGTCGATCATTTCATCTTTCGAAGCCATTGGGCGGGGATGCCAGTGGAGGACACCTTGAGTTCGGTCCGACTGCTCAACGACCACGTCTTGCCCGCGTTGCGTTCGGCCTGATTGGCGGGCCGGACCGCGAGTTCGCCCCGCTATCGGTGCGGTTGCCTGACGGGCCGGCACGGACATGGCCGGCATCGACAGGCGTGCCTGCGGTTGACAACGTTGTGGGGAGTGTGGCATAAGAGGCGCGTTAACGAAACGAT
>CAZSQF010000158.1:0-7188 GCA_964608935.1 uncultured Actinomycetota bacterium
AGCCAGTCGATCGGCGACGCCGAGGGCGGATGCACCTCGATGCCGCCCTCGTCGGTACCGCTCCCGGTCGGCGTGGCGTCCGGGGAACAGGCGGTCAGCACGAGCAGCGCCCCGGTCACCATCACGACCGCGTGGCGTGTCAGGCGTCGTCGTGTCGTCACGGTCACGCTCCCTGCGCGGCATCGTCGCGGTCCCGCGGTGGGACGTGAGCGGCGACGGGATGGTTCCGTCGCGTGCCCTGGTCCACCCGCGACGGATCGGCCGGAGCGGTGTCAGTACGAACCGATGACCTCGACCCGCGCGCCGACCGACAGGTCGGCGAACAGCTGATCCGCCACCTGCGGAGTCACCCGGACGCAGCCGGCGCTGGCGGGCTGCGGGGGAACATGGTTGGAGCCGTGGATGGCGATGGCGCCCCGGATGTACATGCTGTTGTACATGTTCGGTCTCGGGGCGGGGAACAGCGTCGACGTGTGCCAGCCCTCCCGCTTGCGCTGGATGCGGTAGCTGTCGGGGCGCGGGAGCCCGTCCGCTCCGGTCGACGCGGCGTGCACGCGTTGCCAGCGGCCGTCCTGCCCGTAATAGAGGGCCTGACAGGTCCGGTCGACGGTGACACCACGGTCCGCGAAGGCCGCTGCGGGGAGGCCGCTGGTCTCGCGCAGCGCGTCGAGCTCACCGGCCTGGAGCGGGTCGCGCGTGGCCTCGTGCCCCTGGAGGCGCCGCCACGCGCACAGCGCCCGGCGTGTCTGCGGACCGTCGACCCCGTCGACCGGGCCCGCGGGGTAGCCGAGGTCGGTGAGGAGCTGCTGTGCCTCGTGGACCTGCTCCGACCCGGCCCCCACCAGGACGACACGGTCGGTCGGCTCGCGGACCAGCTCGTCTCCGACGAGCTCGCGCTTGGCCTCCTGCCCGTCGATCAGGGTGACCGCGTAGATCCTCTGACGCCGCCCGTCTTCGCCCTCGGTCTCCACGCGCGTGTGACCGGCTAGCAGGTCGTCGGTCTCGTGGCGCTGCACCTTGCGCGCGACCGGGACGTCGACGACGTCCTCGATCATCTCCACCCGCCGCACGGTGACGACGGTGTTCGGCTCGAGGGCGCCGTTGCGCGGCGGGTCGACCAGGTCATGCGCGGCCAGAGCCACGCCGGCGTCCCCCAGTGCCCCGGCGACCGTCGTCGCGTACGACTCCAGCGGGCGCTCGATGCCGTCGACGGCGACGACCACCGCGACCGGCAGGTCGACCACGATGCGGTCGCCGTCGACCACCCGGGCGTCAGGTGCCGGGTCGATGCGGGCCTCGCGCTCGAGCAGGTCCGCCAGATCGCCCTCGCGGAGCACGTCGGCGACGGTGTCGACGACCGCTGTGACGGTCCGGGGGGCGCGATCCTCGACGTGGACCTCGACCGTCTTGGCGTGCCGGACCACGACGCGGAGGCCGTCGGTGACGGGGGTGTCGAGGGCGGGCTCGACCCGGTCGTCGGGGCCGACCTCGACGTCCAGACGGGCGAGGATCGTGGCCACGTCGTCGGCGAAGGTGCGGATGGACCGGACCTCGTCGTCGATCACGACCTCGACGCCCGACGAGACGAGGTACGACACGACGGCGGCGCCGAGCACCGTCAGGGCCAGCGCGCCGAGAAGGAGGCTGCGGGTCGCTCTCATCGTCCCCCGTCGCGCCATCGGGTCGGTGGCCCTCAACCGCCCGGATCGGATTCGCGCATCCCGGCACGTCCGGCGTGCCGGCGACACGCGCGCGACAGCGTACGCGGTCCCGGCCGCGGCGGACTATCGTCGTCTGTTGCGTTCTCCCGCCGCCGCAAGGGAGATCAGCCGTGAAGAGTCGCACACCACCAGGATCCATGGGGCCGCCCGTGCTGGGCGAGATCCTGCCGTTCCTCAAGGATCCGTTCGAGTTCACCCTGTCGCGAACACGCGAGCACGGCAACGTGTGGAGGACACGTCTGCTCGGCGACACCGTGGTGTTCTTCGCCGGCCCGGAGGCCTACTCCTTCTTCATGCAGCCGGGCAACTTCTCACGCCGGTTGGGTACGCCCGGGGCGATTCGGGAGATGCTGCATCCCGACGCGGTCCCGTACCTCGACGGCGACCGCCATCGAGTGCGCAAGCAGCTGCTGCTGAGCGCGTTCACCCACGACCAGCTCGACAGCTACCTGCCCGCGACCTTCGCGATCCTCGACCGGTTCGCGACATCGTGGGTGGACCGCGGAGAGACGACCCTGGCCGACGACCTCGGCCAGCTCTGCTTCGACCTCGCGAACCACTTGTTCGCCGGGAGCGATGCCGCCGTCAGCGACCGGGACCGGGCGGCCGACTTCCAGGTGTTCCTCGCCGGGGTGTTCGCTCCACCCGTGAGGCTGCCGGTGACGGCCTACGGCAAGGCGGTGCGTTCCCGCGACCGGCTGCGGGCCTACCTCAACGACCGGCTCGCCGCCGACGGCAACGGTGCGCCGACGGTGCTCAGTGCCCTGCGAGCGGCTCGCGGTCCCGACGGCGAGCAGCTCACCGAGGAGGAGCTCGCGATCGAGCTCCTCCACTTCTTCGTCGCCGCCCATGGCGGGTTGACCGCCGCTCTGGTGTGGCTGCTGGTGGTCGTGGGCGAGCATCCGTCGCTGGCTCGCGAGCTGCGGGACGAGGCGGACGAGGTCCTCGGCGACGGCGCCCCGACGTTGGCGGAGGTGCGCCGACTCTCACTGGCCCGCGCGGTGTCGCGGGAGGTGCTGCGCGCCTACCCGATCGTCGCCACCTCGCAGTTCGGCGTGGCCGAGCGCGACCTGGACTTCGACGGGTACCGGATCGAGGCGGGCTGGAAGGGCGTGGGTGCGATCTGGCCCACGCTCCAGGACGGGTCGATCTTCGACGACCCGGCCCGCTTCCGGGCCGACCGGTTGGATGACGATGCGTTCGCCGCGCTACCTGACGACGCCTTCGTGCCACAGGGCGGCGGCCCGGCCGACGGACACCGCTGCGGCGGTGAGCCGTTGACCCGGCTGCTGATGCCGGCCTTTCTCGGGTGGTTCACGAAGCACTACGATTGGGACCATCCCTCGCAGGACTCCTCGCCGAGGGGAAAGGGCCTGGCGCCGCTACCGCGCAGCCGTGTCCGAGGCACGGTGACGCCGCGGTCACGTGGCGGCACGGGTCGCCCCGAGACCGCCGCGGGCGCCACGGAGGGCTGACGCTGAGGAGTCGCGGATGCGGGCTGGGCCACTACGCACGGCCGTGGCGCGAGTCGTGATCCTCGGGAGCGTCGGGGCGGCCGTGCTCGTGGTGGGTGCGGGTCCGGCGGCAGCCTGTAGTCCGCCCGAGGAGGCCGAGTTCAACGAGGTGGTCGCCCCGGCGCGCGCTGCCGGCACGGCCGACCAAGCCTATGTGGGGGTCGTCGAGCGCCGGGTGGTGGCGCACGCGCCGATGGTTCCGATCCTCACCACCCGGCGGTCGGTCGCGGTCGCGTCACGGACGTGGGGTGACGTCTCGGGCGTGGACCTGCCGGACCGGCGCCACGGCGGGTACTTCAGCCACCTGCTGACCTTCGTGTCGTTCTGCCCGGCCGCGCCGGCGCCCCACACCGGCGACGTGACCATGACCGCCGTGGTCGAGCGGGCCGACGGCACGGCCCGGTCGATGTGGATGGCGGAGGAGCGCTACCGCTTCGACCCGACGTTCCCGGACGGCTTGACCGGGGAGCAGGACGCCGCGCTGGCGGCCCGCTTCGGGCCGCCCCAGGTGCTGCCGGCGCCCGGCCCGGTGTCCCTGCTCGGGTGGTGGCTGTGGGCATGGCTGCCGTGGCTCGTGGTCGGTGGTGTCGCGGCCTTCGGGGTCATGGGTGTCCGCCGGGTCCGCCGTCGGCGCGCTCAGCAGGCCTGATCGCGTCGCAATGCTGCGTGCTGCGGTTGATGCCACCACGGCCATCCGCTGAAGCAGCTGCACTGGCTCGGGCCGTAGGCGCTGCCCTCGGGCGCCGATCCCATGGCGGGCCGTCGGCGGCTGGTTCGCACGACGTGTTGCTCCCAGCGCAATCGTCGTTGACCGGGCATGCCGGTGCGGTCAAGGTGATCTCGGGCATTCTGCTTGGGGGCCGTCATGCGCCGCAGCATCCCGTACCTCGCGATCCTGGGGCTCCTGGCCGCGTCGGCCGCGGTGACATTCCCGGCCGCTGGCGCCGATCCCGACCCGCCGGCCGGGCTGGCTGACCGGGACGGCAACGGCATCTCGGACGACCTCCAGCTCGCACTGGCCGACGCGCGACCGGACGACACGGTCGACGTGGTCGTCACCTTCCGCGGGCCGGCGGACGTGGCCGCAGCACAGCAACGCGTCGGGCGGTTCGCCGTCGGTCGCGAGTTCCAGTTGATCGACGGCTTCGCGGCGACCATGCGGGCGGCGCAGGTCGAGGCGCTGGCCGCCGCCCCCAACGTCTTCCGGGTCGAGGCCGATTTCGCGGTCACCACCACCAACGACGCCGCCAACCGCGACTTCGGCGCGGAGGCGGCACGGACCGAGTTCGGCGTGGACGGGGATGGCGTCGAGGTGTGCGTCGTCGACACGGGTGTGGACCCGGACCACGAGCAGTTCGTAACGAAGACGCCGATCCCGTTCTTCGACGCGATCAACGGCCAGCCGACCGCCTACGACGACAACGGCCACGGCACCCACGTCGCCGGCATCGCCGTGGGTGACGGGACCGGTACGCCGCAGTACGCCGGCGTGGCGCCGAAGGCGGCGCTGTCCGCCGCCAAGGTGCTGTCGTCGAGCGGGTCCGGGAGCGCGTCGCAGGTGATCGCCGGGATCGAGTGGTGCGCCGACCGCGACGGTGCGGTGGTCATCTCGATGAGCCTCGGGACCGCCGGTGGCTCCGACGGGCAGGACTCGATCAGCCAGGCCGTGAACGCAGCCGTGACCGACAAGGGCAAGCCGGTCGTGGTGGCGGCCGGCAACAGTGGCGACGCGCCGGAGACGGTCGGCTCGCCCGGCGCGGCCGAGCACGCCATCACCGTCGCTGCGGTCGCCGAGTGGTCCGCCCCCGAGGGCGCCGCCAACCACTCGAAGGGCGTCCACCTCGCGCCGTGGTCGAGCCGCGGGCCGACGCTCGACGGGCGCACCAAGCCGGACATCAGCGCCCCGGGGATGACGATCACCTCCGCCCGCGCCGGGGGCGGCTACGCCACCTTCAGCGGCACGTCGATGGCGACACCCTTCGTGTCCGGTGCTGTGGCGCTGGCCTGGTCGCGGGACCCCGAGCTGGGGCCGAGCGACCTCAAGGGTGAGGTCACGGGAACTGCACAGGAGCGCGGCCCGGAGGGGCAGGACAACGACTGGGGCTGGGGCCTGATCGACGTCCTCGCCCTGGTCGACGCCGTTGCCGACGGCGGCAGTGGCTCGACCAACGCCTTCCCGGTCGCGACGCACGTGGTCGGCAGCGTCGCGGACCACGGGACGTGGGAGTACGAGTTCGAGGTCACCGAGGACGGGCTCGGGGTCCCGATCGCGGTGACGATGATCATCGACGGCGAGTTCGGCTGCGCGCTGTGGTTCTTTGGGCTGTGCTGGGCCTACGAGTGGACCGGGCCCGACCTCGACGCCGGGCTCTACGACCCCGACGGCACCTTGCTCGACCTGAGCGAGTGCCCGCTCGGGTGCCACTCCAACAGCATCGGCCGTCAGGAGACGCTGACCGCCGGGCCCACCGGTGCGGGGACCTACACGATCGAGGTCTACCCCTACGAGGGCAACCCGAACGACGGGCAGGGCGGCAGCTTCCGCATCGACCTGTCGCACGGTCCGGCCGGCGACACCGCGCCCGAGCCACCGTTGGCCGGCGCGGTGGCGGGCACCGTGACCGACGGCTCGAGCGAACCGATCGCGGGCGCGACGGTGGTGTTGGAGGACTCCGGGCACAGCGCGACGACCGACGCGAACGGCACCTACCTGGTCGACGACGTCGTCCCCGGCGACTACACGGTTACGGCGTCAGCCGACGGATACGAGACGGCGAGCCAGTCCATCAACGTCGTGGAGGACGAGACGGCGACGGCGGATTTCGCTCTCGCGCCGCTGCCTGCCGAAGCCGGATCGCTGAGCGGTACCGTCACCGACGATGACTCCGGTGCCGGGATCGAGGGAGCGACGATCGATCTCGCCAGCACGGTGGCGGACGGGCCGTCCTACCCGGCGACGACCGACGGGAACGGCGACTACCTCATCGAGGAGGTCGAGCCGGGCGAGTACCTCGCGACCGTGTCGGCGCCGGACTACGAGGACTCGAGCGCCCAAGCGGTGACCATCGAGCCAGGCGAACTGCAGACGTTGGACGTCGCGCTCACGCCGGTTCCGGGCGAGGACCCGCCCGACGAGGACACCTTCGAGCTCACCGTCGTCGGCTCCAAGGAACGTGGCTTGCACAAGGCCGACCTGTCCTGGACGGGTAGCAATGGCGGCCAGATCGACGTCTACCGCGACGAGGAGAAGGTCGCCACCTTCGGCGACACCGGGTCCTACCGGGACGACATCGACAACCGCGGCAGCCAGACCTACACCTACCAGGTGTGCGAGGCCGGGACCGACACGTGCTCGAACGAGGTCGTCGTCCAGATCTGACGCGCGCCGCCGTCGCGCGGGCATCTGCGCCGGATAGAGTCGCTCGACGTGACGAGCGGGGAGCGGGAGCATGGAAGACGCCGGTGTGTATGCGTCCGGGCGCTGGCAGGTCGCTGACGGGCAGGCCGACCTGTTTGTCGAGCGCTGGCGCGATTTTCTCACGTGGACGCGCGACGAGCATCCCGAGCTCGAGTTCGCACGGCTCATCCGCTCGGAGACCGATCCCAACCGGTTCGTGTCGTTCGCGAGCTGGGGCAGTGCCGAAGCGCGGAACGCGTGGAAGCAGTCGCCCGGCTTCGCCGAGCGGGTGTCGGCATGCCGGGCGCTGTGCGACGACTTCCAGGGCGACGACTTCTCGACCGCGGTCGCGATCTGACGGTCGCGTCGCGGACCGAGTACCTACGTCGTCAGCTGGTCCGCCTGGCCGCGATCGCACAGAAGCCAATGACCGTCTCATCGCGCAGGTCACCGGTCAGCAGGTCGAACGTCTCTCGCCCTCAGCAGCGCAGGAGCCCCCGTTCAGCCGCCGGCGATCGCGCCGACGAGGCGGAGCGGCTCGCGGCCCTCGACGACC